>NZ_JBQQCE010000283.1:0-12512 GCF_052245645.1 Streptomyces sp. KR55
ATCGAGTTCCTCGGCATGACCCCGCTGATCATTCTGACGCTGGTACTGCTGTGGCAGTTCGTGCTCGTGGGGTACACGTTCACGCTTGCGGGGAACGCTGCGGACGAGGCGGTACGGGCGGGGACGGCGGCGGTCGACCGTCAGGCCGCCTGCGAGGAGGCGGGGCGCCGGCATCTGCCGGACGCGTGGGAGGGGGGCGCAAGCGTGGACTGCGGCGAGAGCGGTGGTCTGGTCACGGCCGACGTCCACCTCGACGTGCCGGTCCTCTTCCCCGGCTCGGTCGGGTTCCCCTTTCCGGGCGTCGACGGGCATGCGGGGGCCGTCGTGGAGGAGGTGGGCTGAGATGGCGTACCGGCGGAACACTCGCGACCGCGGCCAGGTCGCCCTCGAGTACCTCGGGTTCATCCCGATCCTGATCCTCGTCGCCATGGCCGCCGTACAGATCGGACTGATCGCCTACACGGGGCAGCAGGCCGGCACGGCCGCCCGCACCGGCGCGCGCAGCGCCTCGCTGAACGGGCCGTACGTGCAGGACTGCCAGAACGCGGTCAGCGGCTGGCTGGCCGACGGGACCGACTGTTCGAGCGCTGAGCTCGGCGACGAGGTCGAGGTCACCGCCACCGTCGACATCCCGTCGATCGTCCCCGGCTGGGACTTCGGCGACGCGAACAAGACCGCCACGATGCCGATCGACCACTGAAACAGGGAGCACGGCGATGAGCCTGCGGGCACGGATCAACTCCCCCGAGGAGAACGGCACCCGGGGCGAGGACGGCCACCTGGTCGCCTCGTACCGCGCCAAACTCCTGGAGGAGATCGACCTCGCGGAGATGAGTTCCCTCGCGGCGGCCGAGCGCAGGGCGCGGCTGGAGCGGGTGCTCGGACACATCATCAGCCGTGAGGGCCCGGTGCTGTCGACCGTCGAGCGCTCCCAGCTGATCCGGAGGGTCGTCGACGAGGCGCTGGGACTCGGCATCCTGGAGCCCCTGCTGGAGGACGCGTCGATCACCGAGATCATGGTGAACGGCCCGGACGCGATCTTCGTCGAGCGCGGCGGCCGGGTGGAGCAACTGCCGCTGCGGTTCGCCTCCAACGAGCAGCTGATGCAGACCATCGAGCGGATCGTCTCGACCGTCAACCGCCGCGTGGACGAGTCGAATCCCATGGTCGACGCCCGCCTCCCGTCCGGCGAACGCGTCAACGTCATCATCCCGCCGCTGTCCCTCACCGGCGCCACCCTCACCATCCGCCGCTTCCCCCGCTCCTTCACCCTCCAGGAACTCATCGGCTTCGGCTCGCTGGACGAGCACATGCTGTACCTGCTGGCAGGTCTGGTGCAGGCGCGGTTCAACATCATCGTGTCCGGGGCGACCGGCACCGGAAAGACGACCCTGCTCAACGCCCTCTCCGGCCTTATCCCCGAGACCGAACGCATCATCACCATCGAGGACTCCGCCGAACTCCAGCTCCAGCAGCAGCACGTCATCCGGCTCGAGTCGCGTCCGCCGAACGTCGAGGGCCAGGGCCAGGTGACGATCCGCGACCTGGTCCGCAACTCGCTGCGGATGCGCCCCGACCGGATCGTCGTCGGTGAGGTCCGCGGCGGCGAGTCGCTGGACATGCTCCAGGCGATGTCGACCGGCCACGACGGCTCGCTGGCCACGGTCCACGCCAACAGCGCGGAGGACGCCCTGATGAGGCTCCAGACCCTGGCCTCCATGTCCGACGTCGAAATCCCCTTCGTCGCCCTGCACGACCAGATCAACAGCGCCGTCGACGTGATCGTCCAGCTCACCCGGTTCGCCGACGGCGCCCGCCGGGTCACCGAGATCGCGCTGCTCGACAGCCACGGCAGCGAGCCCTACCGGCTGGCCACCGTCGCCCGCTTCAACGCCCAGCCCATGGCCGCCGACGGCCGCATCTACGGATCCTTCGAGTACTTCCCGCTCACCCGCCGCACCGCCGACCGCCTCTACATGGCGAGCCAGCCCATACCCCAGGCCTTCGGCGTAGCCCAGTCCGCAGACCAGCTAGCCACCCGAGAAGCCAGGTAGGCAGGAACCGTCCCCATGGAACTCCAGACCCTTGTCTCGCTCACCACCGGCATCACCCTGCTGACCTGCGTCCTCGCCGTGGCCGGACTGCACGCCTACGCCACGGGAAAGGCTCAGCGCCAGGCACTGGTCGACCGCCTGTCGTCCACCGGCCAGATCCCGGTGGTGGGCCGCCGGCGCCACTTCCCGACCCTGGACCGCCGCCTGCGCCGCACCAAACTGGGCCGGAAACTGGAGCTGCGGCTGGCCGCGACCGGCCTGGACGTGACACCGGGCGAGTTCTTCGCGGCGATGCTCGCCACGGTCGCGGGTCTGTGGCTGATCGGCCAGGCCACCCTGGCCCCCTTCTTCGGCCCGATCGCCGGACTGCTGGGCATCTGGGTGGCGCTGCAGTTCCTCAACTGGCAGCGGCAGAAACGCATCGAGAAGTTCATCAACCAACTCCCCGAACTGGCCCGCATCCTGGCCAACGCCACCCAGGCCGGCCTCGCCCTGCGCACCGCGATCGGCATGGCCGCGGAGGAACTGGAGGCACCCGCGGGCGAGGAACTGGCCAAAGTGGCCAACCAGTTGGCGGTCGGCGCATCGATGGACGACGCCCTGGGCGAACTGGCCGACCGCCTCCCGTCCCGCGAACTGGTTGTCCTGGTCACCACCCTGGTGCTCTCCAACCGGGCGGGCGGCCAGGTCGTCAGCGCGCTCAGGAACCTGACCGAGACGCTGGAGGAACGCAAGGAGACCCGACGGGAGATCCGCACTCAGCTCTCCCAGGTCAGCATGACGTCGTACGCGGTCCCGGTGATGGGCGTCGGCTCGCTCTTCCTGATGAACGGCGTCAAGGACGGAGCCCTCGACCGTATGACGGCCTCCCCGGTCGGCCAGGCATGCGTGATCATCGCGTTCGCCCTCTACGCCGTCGGCTTCGTCCTGATCCGCCGTATGTCCCGAATCGACGTCTGAGAGGCGGAGGGGTACCTCATGGCACTTCTGCTCGCACTGCTCATGGGCCTCAGCGTCTGGGGCGTCTTCGCCGGCATCCGGATGTACCGGGCGGAGGCGAAACTGCCCGGCGACCTCGCCCTCGCCCTGGAGGTCGGCTCGACCCGCACGGGCGCGGTGGACTCGCTGGTCGACCGCCTGGGCATGCGGTACGCGCCCGCCGTATTGCGCATGATGGGCCCCAAGCAGGTCGCCAAGTACCGCCGCAGGATCGACCTGGCGGGCAACCCCGGCGGCCTGACGATCGACCGGTATGCGGCGCGGCGGGCGGTCTACGGCTTCCTGGGCGGCCTCGGCGGCCTGGTGTTCCTGCTCCAGGGCAACGTGTTCATGGCGCTGCTCCTGTTCGCGTTCGGCGCGTTCTGGACGGAGGTCGGCATCTGGTCGGCGATCCGGCTCCGCAAGGACGTGATCGAACGGACCCTGCCGGACTTCCTCGACGTCCTCGCCGTCGTGGTGAGCGCCGGCCTCGGCTTCCGTCAGGCCCTCGACCGGGTCTCCTCCCGCTACGAGGGCCCCTGGGCCGATGAGATCCGCATCACCCTCCGCCAGATGGACCTCGGCATGAGCCGCCGCCAGGCCTTCGCCGAGCTCCGACGCAGGAACGACTCCGAGCAGGTCGCGATGTTCGTCACCGCGTTGCAGCAGGGGGAGGAACTGGGCGCGCCGATCGTCGACACGCTGGTGTCCCTGGCCAAGGACATGCGCCGCACGGACGCCCAGAACGCCCGCCGCAAGGCGGCCCGCGCCGTCCCCAAGGCCACCATGATGATCACGACGTTCATGGTCCCGGCGACGATGCTCCTCCTCGGCGCGGGCCTGCTGCTCGGCTCCGGTACGGACTTCGGCTCGATCACAGGTGAGTGACGACCATGACGACACCGCCGACGATGAAGGAGGGCACGGGCCTTCTGCGCCGCCGCCCCAAACTGCCTGAGATCACAACGCCGCCCACGGGGACGGTGTTGCCGGCGCATGTGCGGTCGGGGGCACCGGACATCCCGGTGACGTCGGTTACGCCGGCGTTGCCGGCGGGGTGGGTGCGGGCGGATACGCCGGGGCTGCCGGCGTCACCCCCGAGCGGCGGGACAGCCGCCAATGGCGCTCAGCCCCCACAGGGGCCACCCGCACCTGACCACGATGGCCGCACGGGTGGTGCGGGTGGGAACCCAAACCCGGCCGAAGGCCGGGTGCCCCCCCACACACCCGCACCCTCCATCCAAATCAACGCCCTACAAGCAATGTGCCGGCAGGTATTCGGCTTCCGCCTGGCCATGATCGCCCTGGCCGCCCCCGCCGCTCTCCTGAACGCCAACCCGGGCGTGGGCGCGTACCTGGTGGGCGCAGCCGTAGTAGTCACCTTCATGGCGTCCTACGTCCTCTTCAGAGACTGGGAACGCTTCGGCCCCCTCCTCCTCCGCCACCCCTCCCTCCTCGCCCTGGACACCCTCCTCGGCTCCCTCCCCCTGATCTCCGCAGGCCCCGACACCACCCTCGCCTACGTCAGCGTCTGCACCCCCCTCCTCGCCGGCCTCGTCTACAGCTGGCGAGGCGCCGCAGTCTTCGCGTCCCTCCAGTCGCTGATCCTCGTCGTCGTCCACGCCACCCTCACGGACACCCCGGACGCCACCCCCGCCGAAACCCTCCTCCTCCCCGGCCTCTGCGTCATCGCAGGCGCGGTCGGCTCGACCCTGCGCAACCTGATGCTCCGCTTCGGCGAGGCCACCCACGCCCTGACCACGGTCCAGGCCCGCCTGGCCGTCACGGAGGCGGTGGCCGCAGAACGCGCCCGCCTGGCCCGCGAACTCCACGACTCCGTCGCCAAGACCCTCCACGGCGTGGCCCTGGCGGCCGACGGCCTGGCAGGCTCGGCCGGCAAATTGGACCCACGCTTGGTCAAACAACAGGCGGAACTGGTCGCCCGCTCCGCCCGCCGAGCCGCCGCAGAATCCCGCGAACTCCTCACCGACCTGCGCCGCGAGTCGGACCCCGACCACGGCACGGACGTACTCGTCGAACTCGCCGCCCGCACCCGAGACTTCACCACCCGCACCGGCCTCGCGGCCACCTACCGCCCCACCGGCGAACACGCGGTGCCCCCCGTCCCCCCGGCCGTGGCACGCCAACTCCTCACGATCGCATCGGAGGCGATGGAGAACGCCCACCGCCACGCGGTGCCCACCCGGGTCGACGTAACGGCAGGCGTACACGGCGACCTGCTCCGCATCACCGTCTACGACGACGGCCGCGGCCTGCCCCCCGGCACCACCCTCGAACAACTCCGCCGCGCAGGCCACTTCGGCCTGGTCGGCATGGTCGAACGCGCCGCCTCGGTGGGCGCCCGCATCCGCATCGGCCGCGGCACCCACCCCCGCGGCACGGAAGTACGCCTGGACCTCCCGCTCGCAGCCCTGAGCACACCCCCAGCCTGACCGCCGCTCCGCCCCACGACCAGAACCAGAAAGGAGGCCGAACGATGCCGGACACCCAGCCCCACCTGCCCCATCCCGGCTCGCCGCCGCCGTCCCCACCCCCACCCGCGCCGACGCCCTCGCCCCAGACCCCGTTCGCCGACTTCCCGCCACCCCCTCCAACACCCCCCCTCCGCGTGGTCGTTGCCGACGACAACCCGGTGGTCCGCGCCGGCCTGACCGCCCTCCTCTCCGGCCGCGAGGACATCACGGTCGTGGCGGAGGCCGCCGACGGCCGCGAGGCCTACGACGCGGCCCAGGCCCACCACCCCGACGTGGTCCTCCTGGACGTCCGCATGCCCGGCGTGGATGGCATCTCGGCCCTCCCGTACCTCGTACGCCTGGCCCCGGTCGTCATGCTCACCTACAGCCGCGAGTCGGAAATCGTCCAGGAGGCCCTGCGCCGGGGAGCGGGCGGCTACCTGGTCCACGGCGAGTTCACAGCAGACCAACTGGTCGCAGCGGTACGGGACATCAAGCAGGGCAGGCCCCACTTCACCCCCACAGCAGCAGGCGCGCTCCTGGCACAACTCCGGCAGGAACAAAGCGGCACGCTCGGCGAACCGCCACTCCCCGACGGCCTGGGCAGGTCGAATGCGACTGCAAACCCCGAAGTCGCGGTGCGAACTGGAAGTTCCTCTCTCAGTCACGCACCTGCACCGCCTATTTCTCCAGAAAACCTTTCGCAGCTGCAACCGGATATGGCACAGTCGTCGTCGTACCGGGCAAGGTTCCAACTCAGCACGAGGGAGGCGGAGATCATGGACCTCATCGCATCCGGCATGAACAACCAACAGATCGCCGCCACCTGCTTCATCAGCGAGAAGACGGTCAAGAACCACATCAACCGCATCTTCGCCAAGCTCCACAGCACAAGCCGCTCCGAAGCCGCCGCCAAGTGGCTGGGTACGGCCCCCGGCTCACAGCGGGGACTGGGGTGACCTGCGGTGACCAGTGGGGGGACGAACAAGCAGCGATGGGCCTCGGGTTGGGCCCGTGATTGGGCCCAGGGGCCCTCTGGCGGGAGGGGTGTCCCGCCGTACGTTTCCGGTATCGCAACCGGCACCGAAGCCGATACCGGAGGGGAACACCATGAGCAACTGGATCAACACCACGGTCACGTACTTCCAGGCCCGCGCCGCCCGCAACGACAAGGGGCAGACCGCGGTGGAGTACCTGGGGATCATTGCGGTGGTTGTGGCGATCGTGCTGGCGATTACTGGTACGGAGATCGGCGACACGATCTTCACTGCGATCACGACCAAGATCGGCGAGGTCACCGGCGGCTGATGCGGCCCCGTAGGTACGGCGACGCAGGGCAGGCCTTCCCCATCTACATCACGGTGGTGGCGGGCCTGCTCTTTCTCGCGTTCGCGTATCTTGCGGTCGGCCAGGCCGCGGCGACTCGGAACGAGGCCCAGACGGGGGCGGACGCCGCAGCGCTCGCAGCGGCCCAGGACAGGCGGGACCAGCTTGCGGGGCTGTGGCTGAAGAACGTGCTGGACCCGAGCCTTTGGCAGGACATCTTCGACGGCAACGTGGATGGGCTTGACCCATCGTGCGGGCGCGCAGATCAGCTCGCGGCACAGAACGGCGCCCGAGTGCTGGAGTGCGTGCCGGAGGGCTTCCTGGGCTACAAGGTCGAAGTTGAGACCAACGAGCCCGTAGGCGACACCATCGTGCCCGGTACGGAGGACAAGTACGCGCGGGCATCCGCCACGGCCGTCATCGAGCCACGCTGCACCTTCGAGCTCCCGGGTGAGGGGGCTGGCGGCGACGTGCTGCCGAGGCTCACCTGCAAGGACAGGGACTGGGTCCTGGACCCGAAGAGACTCCTCGAGCTCCCGGGACCAGAGGATCTCTTCGACGTTCATCTGGCCGACTGACAAGCGAACGACGAGGATGAAGGAAACGGAGTCATGAGCATTCGGTTCACTACGAAGGCCCGCAGGGGGATGGTCGCGTTGACCGTTGCGGCCGGTCTGGCCCTCGGTGTGGCCGGCTGCGGCGGCGGTGGCGGCGAGGACAAGAAGCCGGATAGTTCGGCGTCTGCCTCCAAGGAAAGCGGCTCCCAGCCGAGTGCTCAGGACGATCAGGCCGAGGAGCCGTTGGCGGAGTTGAAGGGCTCGGATGGCCTGCTTCTTCAAATCACCTCTGCTCAGCGCGACGCCGGGGGCTTCGTCACGGTGAGCGGCAATCTGAAGAACGACGGCGCAGACCAGGTGACCGTGCCCGCCGCCGTGAGGGGAACCGAGACGGAAATCCGGGCGCACGGCACCTCACTTGGTGGTGCGACCCTGGTCGACAGTCAGGGGAAGAAGCGTTACTACGTGCTGCGTGACACGGACGGTCGTCCGCTCACGACGACTGGCTTCTCCTTGCTCAAGTCGGGTGAATCGGTGGCCGTCTTCATGCAGTTCCCGGCTCCGCCGTCCGACACGGCCGAAGTCACCTTCCAGCTGCCGACGTTCTCCAGCGGCACCATCACGATCTCCGGGTGAGGCCCACCATGACCAACACCCGCCTCACCATCGTCCTCACGGCCGCCTCAGCGATGGTCGCCACGAACCTCTACGGTGCCGCGACGGCCCACGCCGATGACGGCCCCAGCGTGCCGCCCGGCACCGAGGCCACCGCCGCCGCCCCGGTCGAAGTCGACGCCAACGACCCCGACCTCAAGATCCCCGAGGGCGCCACCCTCGCCGAGCCGAAAGTCCTCGACATCAAGCAGGTCGTAGAGGACCAGAGCGGAGACGAACGCCGCGAGGACACCAACGCGGATGTGAAGTTCGCCCTGCAGGCCGAGGTGCTGTTCGGCAAGGACAGCGCGAAGCTCAGCGGCGAGGCGAAGTCCCGTATCGCGGCGATCGCGGAGGAGATCAAGACGCAGAACGCGACGAAGGTCCGCGTCTTCGGCTTCACCGACAACCTCGGTTCGTCGGCCCACGTAGACGTCCTGTCCAGGCAGCGCGCCAACGCCGTACACGACGTCCTGGACGGGGAACTGAACGACCCCGACATCACCTTCGAGGTACGGGGCTACGGAGAGCAGTACCCCATCGCCGACAACTCGACGGAGGCCGGCCGCAAGAAGAACCGCCGGGTCGAGGTCTCCTTCCCACGCACGGAGAGCTGAGCGAGCCCCCGCCGGGAGTGCCTCGGCGGGACCGGTGCTTACACGTGACCGTCGGGGCCGCCCGCTTCTTGGCCAGTGTCGTGCTTCCACGGCCCGCCTCAAGGGCGCTGCGCGTCGCCTGACGGCGATCGGCCTTCGGCCGACCCTTGACCCCGTCCGTTCCAGCACGGGTGAGAAGCGAGCGAGCGGCCCGGAAAGGCGGGTGCCCCAGGTCGGCCGGCCATGCGGGTGGGCTGTGCGGCTGGCCGGGGTTGGGGGCGCGTCAGCGGCTCGGCGGCACGCGGACAGGCTTAGAGCGACCGAGGATAGAGGTCATCTCAGGCGGCGTGCGGTTGGGCGGTTCGGCCACCGGTAGAGGTCTCTGGCTCGCCGAATCAGCGCGCGAACGGTGACGAATGCAGCGGCAAGGTAGAGGTAGAAGTCGACTACTCGGCCCTCTCGCTCGAAGCAGCGCAGGATCTTTCCGTAGCCATTCATCCAGGATTGGGTGCGTTCGACCACCCACCGTTTGCCGGCTTGGATCGGGGCGGGCACGCCCTTGCGGGCGATCTCGCCAGTGAGGCCCTGCTCATCCAGAACCCGGCGGCTGGGCTTGCCGTCGTAGGCGGAATCAAGATGCACGGTGGCGTCAGTGGGTAAGTGCCCGATCTGATGCCTGGCCGCTTCGATGGTCGGTTCGAGCAGGACGGAGTCGTGCTGGTTGGCCCCGGCTGATACCAGGCCGATCGGTATCCCGCCGCCGTCGACCAGAGTCGAACGCTTGAGACCCTGCTTGCCACGGTCGACCGGCGACGGCCCGGCCTTGTCGCCTTTGCAAGGGGCCTTGGTGTGATAGCCGTCGGCGGACAGCTCGGACAGGTCCAGGCCGATCATCTTGTCGTAGGCGGCCAGCGCGATGCGGTGCAGTTCCTGCGCCAGCCCCAGACTGGCCAGTGCTTGACCCGGTCTCGGATGGTCCAGTCCGAACACCCGACGGTGGCGACCCGCTCATAACCGGAGCCGTGCACCAGCGCCTCAACAACCAGACGAAATACGGTCTTGTCGGGCACGCGTCGGCGGTGACAGCCCAGCGGATGCGTAGGGTCGGACTCGGGTCGCTTGGGCAATAGCGCCGAAAACTGCTCCCAAAGAGGCTCGAACAGGGATGACGGCATGACAGGCACGGCCCCTCCGGTATGGGCGCGGCGGCACGTACAGCGGACACCCGGGCCGTGCCTGCGCATCAAATTGACATGCTGGGTATGTCGCGGAGCGATCCTTTGACCGGGGTGGAACGCCGTCGGCATCGGCCTATCTGCGTGGGAGCGGCGCTCTTGCCGCATCCCTGCACGGGCGTGGGGGATCAGGCCAGGAGATGCGCGGCGAGTTGCTCCCACTGCCGCTTGGGCGGGGTTCGGGATGTGGCGGTGAGGAGGTGGAGGCTGACGTGGTCGGCTCCGGCGTCAAGGTGTTCTTGGACCCGGCGGGCGATGTCCCCGGCATGGCCGTGGGCCACGAGCGCGTCGACGAGCCGGTCGCCGAGCGTATCCGCGTCCTCGTATCCCAGGTCGTGCAGCAGAGTGCGGCGGTTGGGCAGGGCCGCCGCGGCCGTGGTGCGGGCCAGTTCGGCAGTGTGGGAGCGGTCGGGGCCCACCACGCACAGTTGGGTGACGGCCAGGAGCGCGTCGGGTCCGAGTACGGCCCTGGCGGTGCGGGTGTGCTCGACGGGCATGCCCAACACGTTCGCGCCCCAGGCGCGTTCGGTGGCGAGGGCGAGCATGCCGGGGTCCAGGGCCGCGAGCACGCGGTGCGGCGAGGCCGTTGTGGCGGGTGGCCCGAACGGGGCGGCGTCCAGCGCGTCGAGGTAGGAGCGCATCGCGGCCGGTGGGAGGCTGAAGCGGTGGCCACGAACATCCTCGGCGATGCTGGGGTGGCTCTCCCACAACCCGAGCAGGAATCGCCCGGGGAACGCCTCCTCCAGGGTGCGCTGGGCGGCGGCGGTCGTCACCGCGTCGCGCGCGTAGATGTCGGCCATGCCCGCGGCCACGGTGATCCGCCGGGTGGCCGACAACAGGATCGCGGCCTGCGCCATGGCCTCCCGCCCCGTTGTCTCCGGGAACCACAGGGTGCCGTAGCCGAGGTCCTCGATCGCGGCCGCGGCCTCGCGGACGCCGGCCGCAGGGTGGTTGTCGAGGTCACCCGCCCAGATCCCAACGCGTCCGAGGTCGGGCCCCCGGGCGTTCACGCGTGCTGCTCTGCGGCGCGCTGTGCGGCCAGGAAGGCGGCGATCTGGGCTGCGCCGGTGCGCTCCAGCCAGGTGCGCAAGTCCATCGCCCCGGGGTGGATCCGGCGCGTGGCGGGGATGTCCGCGCGGTAGCCGCGTTCGTTGAGCCACTCGTTGGCGAACGCGAAGTCCTCGCTGAGGGCCCGGATCACTTCGATCGGGATCCGGACGTAGGGCAGCGGGTGCCCCAGTGCACGCGAGATGGCCGCAGCGATCTGAACCGGCGTGAGTTCGTCCGCGGCCAGCGTGATCGCCCGGCCGATCCACTCCTGAGGTCGGGAGAACGCCAGCGCGGTGACGAAGCCGACGTCGTCCACGGCCATGATCTGCTGAGGAGTGTCGGGCGCGAGAGCGGTGGCCAACGCCCCACCTTGCAGCGCGTATCCGCCGGTGAAGTTCTCCATGAACGAGACTGGCCGCAGAATCGTCGCGGGCAGGCCAAGGCCGGCGATGTGCTGCTCGATCCGCCACTTGCTGATCAGGTTCTGCGGCAGTGCCTCGCTGCCGTGGCGGTCCGCGCCAGCGACCGA
The DNA here is from genome assembly GCF_052245645.1 of Streptomyces sp. KR55. Lineage (NCBI taxonomy): Bacteria > Bacillati > Actinomycetota > Actinomycetes > Kitasatosporales > Streptomycetaceae > Streptomyces > Streptomyces sp. KR55. Next base: position 11,454 of record NZ_JBQQCE010000283.1, read on the forward strand.
GGTGAAGACGAAGTGCGCGACGCCCGCGGCGTGTGCGGCCTCGGCGACCTTCATCCCCCAGCGGACCTCGTCCTCGGCGCAGAAGTCCGGCGCGGTGCCGGGGGAGCCGACCGTGGGCTGGACGCTGAACATGCCGTAGGCGCCTTTGGCCGCGGCGATCAAGGAAGCGACGTCTTCCATCTCGGCGCGCACGATCTGCGCGCCGACGCTCGCCAGTTCCCTGGCCGGTGCCCCGTTCGGGTCGCGGGTGAGAGCGCGTACCTGCCAGCCGCTGTTGAGCAGGTGCCGTGTCACCGCCCGGCCCTGCAGGCCGGTCGCCCCCACCACGACGACGGCCTTCCCTGTCGGTTCCACGGTCTCTCCTCATCTCGTCCATGCCAACAAAGGGCCGCACCCCATAACTGGGGTGGCCCTCCGGTTACCGCTCGATACGATATGGAGGGCCACCCCAGTTAGCAAGCCGTCAGGAGCTCCCGTGCCCAAGGACACCGCTGTCCCGCCTCCCCAGCCGATGCGCGCCGATGCACGCCGCAACTACGACCGGATCGTGGCCGCCGCCGAGAGCGTCATCGCCGAACACGGCGCCGAAGCCTCTCTCGAGGAGATCGCCCGCCGCGCCGGGGTCGGCTCGGCCACCCTGCACCGGCACTTCCCCTCCCGGCAGATGCTCCTGGAGGCCGTCTTCAAAGGCCGGGTGGAGGCTCTCTGCGCCACAGCGCGCGACCTGCTCTCCGACCCCGACCCAGGAGCCGCGCTCGTCACCTGGCTCCGCGCCGTCAGCGCACACGCCGTAGCCAACCGGGGCCTAGGGGCATCACTGATGCGCGGCGCCCGCGACGGCGACCCGACGCTGGGAGACACCTGTCACACGATGATCGTCAACGCCGGTGACGAACTCCTCATGCGCGCTCGCCAGGTGCACGCCGTACGCCACGAGATCACCACCACACAGCTGCTCAAACTCGTCAGCGCCATCTCCCAGGCCACCGAGCAGGAATCCGACGGTGCGACCGAGGCCGACCAACTGCTCGCCCTCGCCATCGACGGGGTACGCACGCG
>NZ_JBQQCE010000284.1:0-12509 GCF_052245645.1 Streptomyces sp. KR55
GTCCCGTGGGGGGAAGTGCGCGCGTGAGCAAGTGGCGAGAAGACGCCCAACCTGAAGCAGAGTGGCCCGAACCTGCGTCCCCGACGGGACTGTGCGGGCAGCGGGGGGCTGTCGACCTTGCCGGCCGGTTTGCCGTTCTGGTCCGGGACGGGCAGCCAGGGGGCGTTGGAGCTGCCGGACAGGAGGGTCGCGACGATGACGACGGCGTAGATCGCGCAGGCCAGGCCCACGGCCATACCTATACGGCGGAACGTACGGCTTCTGCGGCCCGACTCGTCCACGAACACGGGCCCGTCGGAGGCGTCCTGCGCCCCGCCCGGCCGCGCGGGTCCCGGCTGCCCGGGGACCAGCTGCCCCAGGTGCAGGCCTACGGCGTCGAGCTGGACGGTGACCTCGTGGGGGTCGTGGGTGGGGACGCCGGATATCTCGGGGGATATCTCGGTGTGCCTGCCCGCCTCATCGTCGGCGCGTCCGCCGGTGTGTCCGCTCTCCTCGGGTTCCGCCCAGGGATCACGTAGGGCGATCGCCTTGGTCTCCGGGTCGCGGTCGTCGTCCTGTACGGCCGACGCACTCGCGGTCTCCGGGAAGGCCTGGGTCTTCCCGGCCCGGCCCCGACCCCTGCCCGGCAGCCCCCGCACTTCCCCCGTCGGGGACGCAGGTTCGGGCCACTCTGCTTCAGGTTGGGCGTCTTCTCGCCACTTGCTCACGCGCGCACTTCCCCCCACGGGACAGTTCCGGGTGCGCAGACGACACCGAGCACCCGTCGATCGAACCAAGCCCCCTGGAGGTTCGAGCGCCCCGTTTACCACACCGTGCTCGGGCCATGAATGTAGCGCACGCGGAGGTTGTGTGTGTGCGGGGTGTCATTTCTGGACATTCGGCAAGCGCTTGTCGATGGCGGGGATCCAGCCCCCGACCGGCAGCCGCAGCCACCCCTCCTCGGCCGCCAGCCCGGCAGCCGCCCGACGCAGCGCATCGAACGCCGGATGCACCAGCCCCTTCCGCCACACCAACGACACCGGTGACAGCGGAACGGGGTCGACGAGCGGCCGCCGTACCGTCCGGGGCATGTCCGGAAAGTCCACCACGGCGAGCACCGGGCTGCGGGTCTTGGCCATGATCCGCTCGAACTCCTCGTCACCGACGGCCAGTGGAAGCGGTGGCGCGATCTCGATCCCCCGCCCCTCGAACAGGCGGCGCGCGAGGTCGGTCCACTCCGGCGTCCGCGGATTCCCCGCCCCCGCGTACACGGTCTCGCCCGCCAGCTCGGCGAGCGGCACCGCCTCCAGGGAGACCAGCCGGTGGTCCTCGGGCAGCACGATCGCCATCGGCTCGTACCGGACGAGCTGGTGCTCCAACTGCGCCCGCAGCGCCGGTTCCAGCCCCGCGAACCGCCCGAACGACGCGTCCAGCCGCCCGGCGAGCAGCTCCCCCGCCGCGCCGGTCAGACCGCTCTCGTAGCGGGCCATCAGCTCATGTTCCGGGGCGAGTTCACGGGCCCGGTGCAGCACCTGGCGCGGGGTGCCGAGCCCCGGGGAGTTCAGGTCGACGAGCAGGGGGCGGGCCTGCCCGAAGGCGGCGAGGAGCTCCTCCTGCGCCGTCAGCACCCGGCGCGCGTACGGCAGCAGCCGCTCGCCGTCCGCCGTCAGCGTCACCTGCCGAGTGGTCCGTACGAACAGCTCGGCGCCCACCTCCCGCTCCAGCCGTCGTACGTCCCTGCTGAGCGCCTGCTGGGCGACGTAGAGGCGGGCTGCGGCGCGGGTGAAGTGCAGCTCCTCGGCGACGGTGACGAAGGCGCGCAGGAGGCGGGGGTCGAGGTGGGTCGGGGCGGGCATCCGGCGAACTTACAACACAGGTGCGTGAATCGGTACGGAGTAAGTGTTGGACCCGGTGATCGTTCACGGGCGACGGTTGCCCCCATGCCGGACATCCCTCACCCCCTCCCCACCGCCACCTCTCAGCCCCTCCACACCGTCACCGCAGACACCCTCGTCACCGTCGACTTCTCCCCCCGCTCCGGCGACCGCCGGCCCGGCCCGTACCGCCGCCTGTTCACGATCCCCGGCACGCGGGCCTTCACGGCCGGGAACCTGATCGCCCGGCTTCCCATGGGCATGTTCAGCGTGAGCGCGGTCGTGATGATCGCCGGTACGCGGGACTCGTACGCCCTTGCCGGCGCCGTCACCGCGACCGGCCTTGCGGCGACCGCGGTGGTCGCTCCGTGGGTCGCCCGGCTCATCGACCGCCACGGCCAGGCCCGGATCGCCGTACCGGCCACGCTGCTCGCGGTCCTCGGCAGCCTGGCCCTGCTGCTCTGCGTGCACTACGACGCCCCCGACTGGACCCTCTTCGCCGCCTACGCCGCCACCGCCACGACCCCCAACATCGGCGGCATGTCCCGCGCCCGCTGGGCCCATCTGCTGCGCGGCGACGCCGAGGCCCTGCACACCGCGAACTCCTTCGAGCAGGCCGCGGACGAGCTGTGCTTCATGCTGGGCCCGGTGCTCGCGGCCCTGCTGTGCGGGACGCTCTTCCCGGAGGCGGGCACGCTGGCCGGCGCGGTGCTGCTGCTCACCGGCATGCTGCTGTTCACCGCACAGCGTTCGACGCAGCCGCCCGTCGGACCCCTCCGGAAGACCCGGTCCCCGCTCCGCTCACCCGGCATCCCCCGGCTGCTCGCCGCCTTCCTGGCCACCGGCGCGGTGTTCGGCTCCATGGAGGTGGTCACGATCGCCTTCGCCGACGCGCAGGGCAGCCGCACGGCGGCGGGTGTCCTGCTCGGCCTCCAGGCGGCGGCCTCGGGCGCGGCCGGGCTGCTGTTCGGCACGCTGCGGCCGACGGGCCCGGCGGAACGCCGGCTGCCGTGGTGCATGGCCGCGATGGCGGCCCTCATGGCCCTCCCCCTGCTGGCCGCGCGCCTGACGCCGTCCCTCGTCGCCCTGGCGGCCGCACTGCTCCTCGCCGGCATGGCAACGGCCCCCACGATGGTCACCGCCATGACGCTCCTCCAGCACCGCACGCCCGCCGGCCGTCTCAACGAGGGCATGACCCTCGCCGTGACCGCCCTCCTCGGCGGCATCGCCTGCGGCAGCGCCGTCGGCGGCTGGGCGGTGGAGCAGCTGTCGGTGACGGCGGGGTACGGCGTGCCCGTCGCAGCGGCGACCCTGGCGCTGGCGGTCTCGCTCGGTTCGTTCGGCGGTCCGAACCGCTTCACCGATTCCCGCGCACGTTCCCGCGCAAGTTTCCGGCGCAAGTTCCCGCGCAACCCATTGACGCCCTGACAGCTCCCACATACCTTCGCCCGTCGAAGCGCTTCGACGTTTCTCTTCCTGGAGCTGGACTGATGGTCAAGATCACGGACGTGGCCCGGCACGCCGGGGTCTCCCCCAGCACCGTGTCCTACGCGCTCAGCGGCAAACGCCCGATCTCCGAGGAGACCCGGCAGCGCGTCGAGGCGTCCATCCACGCCCTCGGCTACCGCCCGCACGCCGGTGCCCGCGCGCTGGCCACCAGCAGGTCGAACGTGCTGGCGCTGGTCGTGCCGTTACGGGCCGGGATCCATGTGCCGGTGGTGATGCAGTTCGCGGTGTCGGTGGTGACCACGGCACGCGGGCACGACCACGACGTGCTGCTGCTGACGCAGGAGGAGGGCGAGGAAGGGCTCCGGCGGGTAGCGGACACCGCGCTGGTGGACGCGCTGATCGTGATGGACGTCCAACTGGCCGACCCCCGGCTGCCGTTGCTGCGCTCACTGGACCGGCCGTCGGTACTGATCGGCTTCCCGGCTTCGTCCGAGGGGCTGACCTGCATCGACCTTGACTTCAAGGCGGCCGGTGAAGCGTGCGTGGAGCATCTGACGCGGCTGGGGCACCGGGTGGTGGCGCTGGTGGGATCGCCGCCGGAGGTGTACGTGCGGGGGACCGCGTTCGCTCAGCGGGTGGTGCAGGGGTTCACGGCCGCCGCCGACCGGGGGCGGCTGGCGTCGTCCGTGCACCCGTGCGAGGCGTCACCTGCGGCAGCTCGCGCTGTCGCGGAACAACTGCTGCGGGAGCAGCCCGCGTTGACGGGCATCGTCGTCCACAACGAGGCGATCCTGGAGCCGCTGATCGACGCCTTCGAGGAGCTGGGGCTGCGGGTGCCGGGTGACCTGTCCGTCACCGCGATCTGCCCGGACGAGCTGGCCGAGTCGCTGCGGGTGCCGGTGACGTCGATCGCGTTGCCGTCCGGTGAGGTGGGGGCGCGGGCGGTGGAGTTGCTGGTGAAGAAGCTGGGCGGAAAGGCCGTACCGGAGGCGACGTTGCTGGCGCCGAGGATGACGGAGCGGGGGAGTACGGCGCCGCGGGCGGTTGCGTGAACAGTGGCTGATCACGGTGCCGGGTGGGGGCTGGTGTGCTGTACTTGGATGCAGAAAGGGTCCTCGCCCGGGCCTGGTAACCGGACGGTGGCCCAAGCTCAACAGGAGCTCGTCGGATGCCCTTACTGTGGACGGGGACATCTGGCTACCTCCTGAGCCACCAGAGAAAGTGGGCCCGCATCGGACGGGCATCCGCGCGAGGGCCCCGGCTCAGCAGGAGCCCGTCGGATACCCCCACCTGTTATGGGGGTATCCGGCTACCTGCTTAGCCACCAGAGCAGCCACCTCCTCGCGTGCCTCGCCGCTCGCTCCGGCAAGAGCCGGATCAGCCGCATGACCAGAGTCGGTTTCTGCTCCTCGTGACAGCCCATACGAGGGCGTCCTCCCTTCGACGTGAGGCGGCCTAACAGGGTCCCGGAACCGCTCTCGTCGGGCCGGGCCCCGAGGGGACGGGGCCCGGTGTGAAGGGAGGACGCACCCATAGGGCGCGTCACCGGACAAATGCTAGCGTCTCCAACGCCGTTGCTGTGCCAGGTCTTTCAACAGCGGGCAGGCTTGCGCCACGAGCACTCGAGGTCGCCGTTCATGCCGGCGACGACAGAGCACTTCGGCTCAGCCCAGCCCCCAGGCCCGCCCCATCCGGTAGGCGGCGCACAGGTTCACGTCGAGGACATACGCCCCGGCGCTCCCGCACTGCTCACTCCCGCTCCCGGGATCGACGGGCTGCCCGTGTCCCATCCCGGTGATGCTGTACGTCTCCACGACCGCACGCCCGCCCGCGTCCTTGAAGACCTGGTGGGGATAGCCGGCGACGGTGTCGCTGACGTCGGCGGCCTGATCGGCCCCGTGCACATCGGTCCACTGCCGCATCAGGTCAGTCATGTTGACGGGCTTCACGGTGTAGTCGGCCGTGCCCTGGAAGGCGATCAGTGTGGGCCAGGGGCCGGTGTACCCGGGCCGGGCGGCGCGCACCCGGTCGCCCCACTGCTTCGGGGTCTGTGTGGCACCGACGTACATGCACACATACGGCGACCCGGCGGCCTGCGCACACCCGTACGGCAGCCCGGCGACGATCCCGCCCGCCGCGAACTTCTCCGGGTACGCCGCCATCATCACGGCAGTCATCCCGCCCCCGGCGGACAGCCCGGTGACATACACACGCGACGCGTCACCGGAGGTGTCGGTGAGCTGCCGGTCGACCATCTGCGCGACGGACGCGGCCTCGCCCTGGCCTCGTGCGATGTCGCCGCTCTGGAACCAGTTGAAGCAGGACGAGGCGTTGTTGGCGGTCTGCTGCTGCGGCAGGACGACGGAGAAGCCCCAGCGGTCGGCGAGTTGCATCCATCCGCTGCCGGTGCCGTATCCGGAGGCGTTCTGCGTGCACCCGTGCAGCGCGACGACCACGGGTCGGCCGGCGGGCAGCCCGTCGGGGACGTACCGGAACATGCGCAGGGTGCCGGGGTTGGAGCCGAACCCGGTCACCTCCTGGAGCGAGGCGGCCGTGGCTCTGCCCGGCGTGAGGAAGGCTGCGATCAGGGCGATGAGAAGGGTGGCCAGGACGGCGACGCGACGGCTTGCGGCTCTGGTCTGTGTCATGCGGAGGGACCGTAGAAGCGTGAACGACCCGCCGATATGGAGTGGGACACCACAACGGACGCGTCCACCATGGTGGTTCACCGAGTGAGCGACCTGCCCGTACGGAACTGCCGCGCAAGCGTCTTCGGGTCCCGCGCGATCTGCCACAGGCCGACCGCGAGCAGCAGCAGGCTGCTGACGAAACAGACCCAGAACACGAGCTGGGCGCCCGACGCGAGATTGTCGGTGCTGCCGTCCTCGTGGAGGCAGTACGCCTGCGGGGGAAACGCCTTGGAGACGCCGACGCCCCGTAGCGCATGGAGCACAGGTCCTCGCCGGGGTCCTTGATCGTGTCGTCCGCCGTGACGACCAGCAGCCAGGCCGGCGCCGCCACCGGAGCCGTGACGAACACGGTGATCTTCGTCCAGGTCGGCATGCGGGGATGGCCGACGAGCCCGTTCAGCGCGATCAGTACGACGACGAACACCGCGACGACCCAGGCGGCGGCGGAAGGCATTCCGAGGACCGCGTCCAGAAGCCAGACCACCACGGCCACCGGGGGCGCGGTGAGGACAAGGACCTTGACGCCGGGCGCGACACGCGGAAGGGCGAGCAGGTACAGCGCTCCCGCCCACGCGAGGAGGACGAAGAAACCGATCACGAGGGCTCAGGGAGACGGGAAGGACGAAGGGACGACGGACGGGTACGGCGGCATCGGCCGCGCGGTGTCGGTGTCGGTCCCTCGGTGCGTCTCGTCCATCTTCCACGGCCCGACGCCGAGCTGACCCGTCGTCCCGAGGTCCAGTTCCGGCTCGACCACCACAGGGTCGGCACCGGGCTTCGCCCGCACGCGGACGTACGGCGCGTTGACCGGGTCGCCGACGCCGGCCTCCGTGGTGTTCCGCCACGCCAACGTCGACTGCGCGGCCTCACCCGGCCGCAGAACAACGGGTTGCGGGCTGCCGCTCCCACCGGTGGCGGTGCTGATCCGGTCGGTCCCCTGGAGGATCCGCACGCCGTCGACTTTGTCGTGCTCCTCGTCGAGGAGTTCGAGCTCCGGGTAGCCGTTGAGCCGATAGGTCTCGGTGCCGCAGTTGACGAGATGCAGTCCGACGACGCGCAGCCCCATGGCGGCGTCCCCCTTGTCCGCGTAGACGTGCACGCCGGACGCGGGGCATGGCCCCGAGGCGGACGGCGCCTCGTCGGCGGGAACGCTGCGCACCTTGATCACCTCCACGCCCGACACCTCGGGTGCGTCCCCGGCCGGCTCCGTCATGGCGACGGTCCCCTTGACGGTCCGCCCCGGCCCGACCGACTCGACGGTCTTCTCGACGTTGTCGACCGCGCCTCCGGAACCCGTCAGGAACCCGATGGTCACCGTATAAGTGGCCGCCTTCGTCCCTCGGTTGGTGACCTCGAACTCGGCGGAGAAGTCCGCCGCGCATCCGCTCTCCGCACCCCAGGCGTACAGGCCGGTGACCTTGACCCCGTCCTCGCCCGGACCATCGAGGGAGGGCAGGGGAAGCGGCGTCGGCGTACCGGAGGGGGTGACGGACGGCTCGGAGGACGGCGGCGGACTGCCGTACTGCGAGAAGTCGGACGGGCACAGCGCGTCGGCTCGGACCCGACCGTCGCCGCCGGCACCCGTCGCGTCGTCGCCCTGCGAACCACACGCGGCAAGCAGCAGAGCACCGGCGAGGGCGGCGGGAACGGTGCGCGGGGCGGTAGGCATCCGCCCACCTCACCAGGACCCGCACCCACAGGCTGTGGCGGAACCCACACCTCCGGTCACAGCAGTGTCACAGATCACTCTGGACAAGGCCGTCGCCGCCCACAGCGTGACGAGGATCTGCAGGAACAGGAAATGCCGCCGTGCTTCCCGATTCCGGCATGACAAAGGCCCCGCTGCCCGGAGGCGGCGGGGCCTTTGCCCACATGGGTTAGGGAGGTTCGGAAACCTCCCGATCGTGGAGATGGCGGGAATCGAACCCGCGTCCAACGGTGCAGAATCAGGGCTTCTCCGTGTGCAGTCCGCTGTGATTTTCTCGGCCCCGGCGATCACGCGAACAAGTCGCCGACGGGCCCAGTCACTGTTTGGTTTCCCTCTTCACCCCGTGACCGGGATCAAGGTTTAGTTCCCTAGCTGATGCCAGGATCCGGGTCGGGAACAGCCCCGGGCTGACACTTCGCAGGTCGCTACTTAGGCAGCGAGGGCGAAGGAATCGCGCTTGGTGTTGGCGATTATTTTTTGCGACATATGGTTTACGAGATCATTGCCGCTTCCTCGACACGCTTCCCCTGCTTCAACAGCCGCTGTCGAAACCGATCATCCCCATGTTGATTTTTCAATGCGCCCACCGGGCCGGCCGGTGTTGGTGCCATCGTACGTGACCAACGCACGACGATGCCACTGTATTCCCGCCCGTCAGGCGCTCCGCTGTCGCCGCTTTGCCGCCGCGATCGCCCGGTCCGACTCCCGCCGGTCCTGCTTCTCCCGCAGGGTCTGGCGCTTGTCGTACTCCTTCTTGCCTCGCGCCAGAGCGATCTCGGCCTTCGCGCGACCGTCCTTGAAGTACAGGGCGAGGGGCACGATCGTGTGACCCGTCTCCTGGGACTTGGCCTCCAGCTTGTCGATCTCCTCGCGGTGCAGGAGGAGCTTGCGCTTGCGGCGCGCGGAGTGGTTGGTCCAGCTGCCCTGGTGGTACTCGGGGATGTGGGCGTTGTGCAGCCATGCCTCGCCCCGGTCGATCTGGACGAAGCCGTCGGTCAGCGATGTCCGCCCCTCGCGCAGCGACTTGACCTCAGTGCCCATGAGGACGAGGCCGGCCTCATAGGTGTCGATGATGGCGTAGTCGTGCCGGGCCTTCTTGTTCTGGGCGACGATCTTGCGCTTGCCGCCCTTCTCGCCGTCCCTGGCCTTCGCGGCCGCCCCGCCCTGCTTGGGCTGGGACTCCTTCGGTACGTACATTCCCTTGCTCATAGTGCTGTCCATTTTCGCACTACGGAGGGGGTCCGGGGGAAGCCGATTTACGGTGCGGGCGGCTACTGACCGAGACCCGTCAGGACCGTCTCCGCCCGCTGCAGCGCCTGCCGGTCGGCTTCCAGGTCAGGGGTGATGCCGTGGCCGTCGACGCTGCGGCCGGCGGGCGTGCGGTAGTGGCCGACGGTCAGCTCGGCGACGGAGCCGTCGGGCAGCCGGCTCGGCATCTGGACCGAGCCCTTGCCGAAGGTGCGGGAGCCCACGACGACCGCGCGGCCGCGGTCCTGCAGGGCGCCGGTGAGCAGCTCGGCCGCGCTCATCGTGCCGCCGTCGACGAGCGCCACCAGGGGTCTGGCGGTGTCGCCGCCGGGTTCGGCGTGCAGGGCGCGCTGCTCGCCGTCGACGTCGTAGGTGGCGACCAGGCCGCCGTCGAGGAAGGCGGAGGCGGCGGTGACGGCCTCGGTGACCAGGCCGCCGGAGTTGCCGCGCAGGTCGAGGATGATCCCGGAGGCGGCCGGGGCCTGCCGTACGGCGTTGCGGACGATGTCGCCGGAGCCCTTGGTGAAGGCGCCGATCCTGATGGCGGTGACGTCGTCGGACAGCTTCTGGGAGGTCACGGAGTCGGTGGAGAGGCGGGCCCGGTGCAGGGTCTGGCTCCACGCGCGCGTACCGCGTTCCAGACCGAGGCGGACGGACGTCCCGGCGGCGGCGTCGGTGGCGTCACCGCGCAGTAAGGAGACGACCTCGGTGACGGGACGCCCGTCGACCTTCGTGCCGTCGATGCTGCGCAGCCGGTCGCCCGCGCGGATGCCGGCAGCGGCCGCGGGTGAACCGGCGGCCACCTCGGTCACCTTGATCCGGCCGTCCCGCTCACGCCGCGCCGACAGTCCGACGCCGGTGTACTCGCCGTCGAGGGCCTCCTCGAACTCCTCGTACTCACCCCGGGAGTAGACGGCGTCCCAGCGGTCCCCGCTGCGGCTGACGGCGCGCTGCGCGGCCTCCATCGGGGACTTGCCCTCGGCCATGGCCTCGGCGGCGGCCTCGGTGACCTCGTCGGGCCGGGCGGCGGAGGCGGCGGTACGGGTGGCGCCGGGGGTGGGCTTGCGGTCCGACGTCGGCAGCGAGCCCGTGGCCGCACCGGCGACGAGCACGCTCGCGAACACCAATGTCAGGGCGGCCCCACGGCGCAGGCGGCGGGGCTGACAGAACGGGTCGGGACCTGACATGCCGGTGAGTCTAGGACAACGCGAAGGGCCGCACGGCGGGTTGACCGTACGGCCCTCTTGGCATGCGTCACACCTTCAGGTACTTGCGCAACGCGAAGAACGCGGCCAAGGCAGGCATCAGCAGACTTGTCGCAAGAATGAGTGGGAGCTTCGTCAGAACGGCGTCCCAGCCAATGAAGTTGATCAGATTCAGCTTCTCGGACAGCGCGAGCCCGTGATCGATGATGAAGTACCGCGCGATCACCAGGAACGCGCAGGCGACACCGCCGCCGATCAGTCCGGCGACCGCGGCCTCCATGATGAACGGCGCCTGGATGTAGAAGCCCGAGGCGCCGACCAGGCGCATGATCCCGGTCTCACGCCGTCGGCTGAACGCCGAGACGCGCACGGTGTTGACGATCAGCATCAGCGCGACGACCAGCATGAGCGCCATCACCGCGCGCGCGGCCCAGTTCATACCGTTGAGCAGCCCGAACAGATTGTCCAGAATGCCCTTTTGGTCCTGCACGGACTGCACGCCGTCCCGCCCGTTGAAGGCGGTCGCGATGACCTGGTACTTCTCCGGGTCCTTCAGCTTGATGCGGTACGACTCCTGCATCTGGTCCGGCGTGAGGGAGCTGGCCAGCGGGGAGTCGCCGAACTGCTCCTTGTAGTGCTTGTACGCCTGGTCCTGCGACTCGTGCGTCACCGTGTCGACGACCGACATCTTCTTGAGGTCGGTGAGGATCTGCTCCTTCTGCTCCCCGGTGACCGCGCCCTTGGCGCAGTTGGGGTCGGACTCGGCGTCGCTCTTGTTGCAGAGGAAGATCGAGACGTTGACCTTGTCGTACCAGTAGCCCTTCATGGTGTTCACCTGGTCGCTCATCAGCAGTGAACCGCCGAACAGGGCCAAGGACAGGGCGACCGAGACGATGACCGCGAAGGTCATCGTCAGATTGCGGCGGAGACCGACACCGATCTCCGACAGAACGAACTGGGCGCGCATGGCGTCTGCTTCAAGCCTTTCCGTGGACGTCTGCGAGGGGTCTGCGGTTGCTGTCTCAGTGCTGGTAGCCGTAGACGCCGCGGGCCTGGTCGCGGACGAGGCGGCCCTTCTCCAGCTCGATGACGCGCTTGCGCATCTGGTCCACGATGTTCTGGTCGTGCGTCGCCATCACCACAGTGGTGCCCGTCCGGTTGATGCGGTCGAGCAGCTTCATGATGCCGACGGAGGTCTGTGGGTCGAGGTTGCCCGTGGGCTCGTCGGCGATCAGCAGCTTGGGCCGGTTGACGAAGGCCCGCGCGATGGCGACGCGCTGCTGTTCACCACCGGACAGCTCGCCCGGCATCCGGTCCTCCTTGCCGCCGAGCCCGACCAGTTCGAGCACCTGCGGCACGGACTTGCGGATCTCGCCGCGCGACTTGCCGATGACCTCCTGCGCGAAGGCGACGTTCTCGCCGACCGTCTTGTTCGGCAGCAGCCGGAAGTCCTGGAACACCGTCCCCAACTGCCGCCGCATGTGCGGCACCTTCCAGTTGGACAGACGGGCGAGGTCCTTGCCCAGGACGTGCACCTGCCCGTGACTGGCCCGCTCCTCGCGGAGGATCAGCCGCAGGAAGGTGGACTTTCCGGAGCCGGAGGACCCCACGAGGAACACGAACTCACCCTTCTCCACTTCCAGGGAGACATCCCTGAGTGCGGGGCGGGTCTGCTTGGGGTAGACCTTGGAGACGTTGTCGAATCGGATCACGGATGCACCACGGGTCGCCGGGGGTAGATGTGCGTGACCATACGCGACCCGGGGACGCAAGCGCAGGCACCGGTAGGGGTTGCGTAAGGCTTGTGCACTTTTGTCCCGACGGCAAGGTCGCGTACGTGAAGGGGTGGGGGACTGTGTCGATATGCGGCTCCGCCGCGTGGGCGCGACCAGCCACCCACCACCCGCAGCCGCAAGAAATGACAAGCCACCCCTCTCGGAGCGACCCCGGCGCACCCTCCGGAGGAACCTGGCACAGTGGAGGGGGAACGTTCGCGTTCCCCCAAGCGTTGAAGAAGTGAACCGGTACGGCTGCTAGGAGGGCGAGCGCATGACGTACGACCGGCTGGTGTGCGCGAATTGTGCGTCGCCCGTCAGCGAGGGCCGCTGCCCCGTGTGCCGGGCCAACCGCGAGCGGCTGCAGCAGGAGAACCCGTTCGCCGCACTGAACCCGATGACGCTGATCGCGCTGCTCGCGGTGCTGATCGCGGCGGTGGCGCTGCTGGCGCACCAGACCGCGTGATCCGGTAATCCGCGCGGCCGTCGGAGACAGCGACCGTCAGAGACATACGAAGGGCCCGGAGCCTGCGCTCCGGGCCCTTCGCCGCACGTCGTGCGTACGTTCCGTACGACGATGA
>NZ_JBQQCE010000285.1:0-12451 GCF_052245645.1 Streptomyces sp. KR55
GGCCCACGCCGTCCTCGCGGACCTGGAGACCTACGAGGGGGCACGGTCCGCGATCGCCGAATCCGTGGAACTGCTCGGCCGCATCGACGTCCTGGTGAACAACGTCGGCGGCGCGATCAACTTCAAGCCGTTCACCGAGTTCTCCGCCGAGGAGATCCAGGCGGAGATCGCCCGCTCGCTGATGCCGACGCTGTGGTCCTGCCGTGCGGTGCTTCCGGCGATGACAGCGCAAGGCCGCGGCGTGATCGTCAACGTGTCCTCGGCCGCGACCCGCGGCATCCACCGCATCCCGTACTCCGCGGCCAAGGGCGGCATCAACGCGCTCACCGCATCGCTCGCCTTCGAGTACGCCGACGCCGGTGTGCGCGTGGTCGCCACCGCGCCGGGCGGGACCGAGGCGCCACCGCGCAGGATCTCCCGGGGGACGCCACCCCGGCGGACCGCGCAGGAGAAGGCCTGGTTCCAGGCTCACATCGACCAGACCCTCTCCTCGAGCCTGCTGAAGCGGTACGGAACGCTCGACGAACAGGCCGCCGCCATCTGCTTCCTCGCCTCCGACGAGGCGTCCTACATCACCGGAACAGTCCTGCCAGTCGCTGGCGGGGACCTCGGCTGACCCACTCTGTCCCTCGCACCCCCCACATCCCGCGATGCACCTCACCGCTGCGCTCCCGTACGCCGCCGCCCGGTCTCCTCCCCTTCACAACCGGGCCGCGGAGACAGACCCATCCGCTCACCGAACATGGGGTCACCACGATGAACACCCGACAGCACAGATCCACTGACCAACGACACCGCGCCCCGCTGCGCTGGATCGTCGCCATCGCCTTCGTCGCTCTCGTCTTCGACGGTTACGACCTCGTCGTCTACGGCACTGTCGTTCCTGTCCTCCTGCGGGATCCGAGCCAGATCGGCCCCCTCACCGCCGGTCAGGCCGGCGCCCTCGGCTCGTACGCGCTGATCGGCGTCATGGTCGGCGCGCTGGTCGCGGGGGCCGTCGGAGACCACATAGGGCGGCGCCGCGTCATGCTGGTGGGCATCGTGTGGTTCTCGCTCGCCATGGGGCTGAGTTCGTTCGCCACCGACATCACCGTCTTCGGCATCCTGCGCTTCCTCACCGGCGTCGGCGTCGGCGCCCTGGTGGCCACCGCGGGCGCCTTGATCGCCGAGTTCGCTCCGCCCCACCGGCGCAATGTGTACAACGCGATCGTCTACAGCGGCGTTCCCGCCGGTGGCGTCCTCGCAGCTCTCCTGGCGCTGCTCGCCTCCGACGGCGGCGACTGGCGCGCCCTGTTCCTGTTCGGTGCGGCCCCTCTCGTCCTGCTGCTGCCGGTCGCCCTGCTGCGGCTGCCCGAGTCGCCCAAGTGGCTGCTCGCCCGTGGTCACGTCGTGCGGGCCCATGAGGTCTCCGAGCGGACGGGAGTTCCGCTGCCTGACACGGCCCCCGGCGAGGCCGAAGGGAAGCCCAAGGTGGGGTTTGCCGCACTGGCCACCCGCCGCTATGCCCTGGCGAGCCTCCTCCTCGGCCTGATGAGCTGCTCGGCCCTGCTGCTCACCTACGCCCTGAGCACCTGGCTGCCCGAGATCATGGGCCAGAGCGGCTACGGCAAGTCCTACTCCCTCGTCTTCCTGCTCACCCTCAATGGCGGGGCCATCGTCGGTGGCCTCCTCGCCTCACGCGGCGCCGACCGGTCCGGCCCTCAGCGGATGATCGTCATGACGTTCGTACTGGCTGCGGCCGCGCTGGCTCTGCTCACGCTCGGACTGCCCCTTCCTGCCCTCCTGGTGCTCGTGGCTGTCGCCGGAGTGGGCACGATCGGCACCCAGGTCCTCATCTACGGCTTCGTGTCCCACTACTACGACACCGTGGCCCGCGCCGCAGGCGTCGCCTGGTGCGCCGGATTCGGCCGCCTCGGCGGCATCGGGGGCCCCGTCGTCGGCGGGGCGCTGGTGGGTGCCGGCCTGCCACCCTCGAACGCCTTCTACATCTTCGCGGGAGTAGCTGTTCTCGGAGCGCTCGTGACCTCCTTCGTCCCGCGCGCGTCGACCGAACCGGCCTCCGCTCCGGCTGCCTCCGCAGCAGGCTCCCGGTCCGGTGGCGGTGCTAGCGTGCTCACACATGAATGACCGCCCTGAGCTGCAGCGAAGCCTGATCGGACGGGTCGGCGAGATCGCCGCGCTGACCCGCACGATCAGCGCTGCCTGTGGCGGCAGCCCCCGGCTGATCCTGGTCGAGGGGCCGGCGGGCATCGGTAAGTCGGCGCTCGTCGACCATGTCATTCACCAGCACCGGGCACACTCCGGCCAGACCGCACCCTGCGTGCTGCGCGTCGCCGGGGTGTCCTGGGAGTCGGACCTGCCGCTCGGGATCGCCGAACAGCTCGTGCGAGCCCTGGGAGTCGATCCCGACCTGCCCGACCCGGCGGCGCCGCATGCGGTGCTGGACACGGGGCGTCTGCTGTCCCGCCAGTGGACCGCTCGGCAGGAGCGGGAACCGGTGATCGTGGTCGTCGAGGACGCCCACTGGGCCGACGTCCAGAGCCTGCGCGCCATCCGTTCCGCAGTGCGCCGGATGTCGGACCAGCGGGTGCTCGTGATCCTCGTCGCGCGGGACGAACCGTACGAACTGTACGAGGTGAGACGGGCACCCGAGGACCTGCCCCAGCCCGTCCTGCGGACGCTGGAGTTCCTCGACGGCTGCCAGGGGGACGCCGTACGCCCCGGGCCGTTGACTCCGCAGGACGTGAGGACGCTCGCTCGCCAGGCCCACGGCCTCCCTCTCGACCTGCCCACCGCCCGGCACCTGTGTCGCCACACCCGGGGCAACCCGCGTCACCTCACCCACCTGCTGCGCGAACTGCCCGGCGAGACCTGGCACGACTGGCGCCCCGAACTGCCCGCTCCCGCCCGCTACGCCGCGGCCGTTCGCCACCGGCTCGCCCAGTGCGGTGATCATGCCCAGCACCTGGTGGAGGCCTGCTCCGTCCTCGGCGACGATGCGACGCTCGCCGAAGCCGCCGAGCTCGCCGGCGTCGACGACCCTCTGCCCGCCGTGGACGAGGCACGGGCGGCAGGTCTGCTGAGGGCCACCATCGACCCCGGTCGCGCACAGCTGGCGTTCGCCCACCCCCTGGTTCGGGCCGCCGTGCTCACCGGCATCGACCTGACCCAGCGGGCCGCACTCCACCGTCGCGCGGCGGGGATCACCGAGGACCACGGACGTCAGCTGATCCACCGGGTGGCCGCCACCACGACGGCCGACGAGACACTCGCCGACGAACTCGACCGGTACGCCGGCGAGCGCGCCTCGGCAGGGGAGTGGTCCGCGGTGGCCGACACCCTGGTGCGGGCCGGCAGGCTGAGCGCTTCACGCACCGCGCGCGAGGACCGGCTGCTGCGCGCGGTCGACGCCATGATCGGGGCCGGGGACGTACCACAGGCTGCGGCTTTCGCCGCGGAGCTGGAGAGCTTCCCGGCCGGTACCCTGCGGGACGTCGTTCTCGGCTACCTGGCCATCATGCGCGGACGGCCGTCGGAGGCCGAGGCCTTCCTGACCGACGCCTGGGAACGCTGCGATCCCGAGCGCCACCCGGACCTGATGGCCAGGATCTGCCAGCGCCGTGTCCTGCACGCTCTGGGCCGCTGGGACGGGCGCGACCTGGTCGCCTGGGCCCGCCGGGCCATCGAGCTGGCAGATCCGGACGACCCCTCCGCCATCGAGTCGGAGGCGGTGCTCGGTCTGGGACTTGCGGCGATGGGCCGGTCCGAGGAGGCCCTGGCCGCGTATGAGGTGGCAGCCGCCAAACTTGCCGGCGGCGCCCAGCCCCAGCGTTTCCAGCTCGGCCGGGGCTGGGTGGACCTCGCCCAGGACGCCCCTGAAGCCGCTCGCCGCAGACTCGAAGCGGCCGTTCCCACCGGCTACCGGATGGGCTCCACCCGCATCTCCCTGTGGGCCCAGGGCTGGCTGGCCCGAACGCAGTTCGCACTGGGGGCCTGGCCGGAAGCCTTGGAGACAGTGCAGCGGGCCGCTGCCCGACTTGCTGAGGTCCGCATCGAGTTGGCTCGTCCGATGGTGCACTGGACCGGTGCCCAGATCCACGCGCTGCGCGGCGACTGGGACGCGGCCGATCATCATGTGGGCGAGGCCGCCGCCGACCTTCACCACTACGAGATCATGCTGGTCCCGTCCTGCCTCGCTCGCGCTCAGGTCGCCGAAGCGCGGGGCGACTACGACCGGGTGGTCGAGGCTCTCACGCCCGTCGTCCAGCTCCCTGTACGGAGGTCGATCGACGAGCCCGGCTTCTGGCCCTGGCCGGATGTGTATGCCAACGCGTTGGTGATGACCGGTCGCCTTGACGAGGCGGATGCCTTCCTCACCCCGTACGAGGAGCGGGCCGCACGTCGCGGCCGCCGTTCCGCGCAGGCGCGGCTCGGTCTGGCTCGTGGCCGGCTGACCGCCGCGCGCGGGGACGTCGACGCGGCCCGCAAGGAGTTCGAGCAAGCCCTGGCCCACTTGGAACACCTTCCGCTTCCCTACGACCGTGCACGGGTCAACTTCGCCTACGGCCAGACCCTGCGCCGCGCGGGCAAGCGCCGGGAGGCCGACACGGTCCTCAGGAACGCCCGCGACGCTTACGCCACCCTCGGTGCTCGCACGTACGTGGATCGCTGTGACCGGGAGCTGCAGGCAGGTGGCCTGCATGCTGTCCGCCTGAGCCCGGGCATGGCCCAACTGACTCCGCAGGAACAGGCCGTGACCCGTCTGGTCGCGTCCGGGGCGACCAACCAGCAGGTGGCGCTGGAGCTGTTCATCTCCGTCAAGACCGTGCAGTACCACCTGACGCACGTCTACTCCAAGCTGGGCATCCGTTCCCGCAGCGAACTCGCTGCGCGGTTCAGGGAGATGCCGACCCTCGAATGATCAATTACTCGGGCGATGCAGGTGGCACTGGGTGTATCAGTCAGATGTGCCGGTCAGCGGTCTTTGGGAACGAGTTCATATGCTGACGGCGGTGACCAGTTGAATCCACCCTCGCTGCCGCGGTCGGTGTGGAAGATGACCCCGTCGAACTTGCCGCTGCGTGCGGCGCCGTCACCGACGGGTCACGCGGGGGTTCGTCGGGGCGGTTGGCGTACGAGCGCGTCGACGAACCTTTCCAGGACCTGGGCGACGCCGTCCTCGTCGTTGGAGGGGGCGCGGTGACGTGCGGCCTGCTGGACGTCCGGATGGGCGTTGGCCATGGCGTAGGAGTGGCCGACCGCGGTGAGTATGGGCAGGTCGTTGTGTATGTCGCCGAAGGCGGCGATTTCGTGGCTGCCGATGCCGAGCCGGTCGCTCCACGCGATCAGGGTGGTTGCCTTGGTGACGCCGGGTGCGCTGAACTCCACCAGCGACAGTCCGGTGGAGTGAGTGGTCTCGGCGCTGTTGACGGCAGCATGTCGTGCCCGCTCGTAGAAGTCGTCGAGGGGCAGCGTCGGGTGGTGGGCGAGGATCTTCAGCACTGGCCTGCCCGGGATGCGGGTGAGAAGTTCCCCTGCGACACCGACCAGTTCGACGGCTTCCTCGCCGAACGACCAGGTCGGGTGGGCCGGTTCGTGGCCGAAGTCCCGGTCGTACTCGACCGCGAAAGTGACGCCGGGTATGGCCCGGCGCACGTGTGTCACGAGCCGGGTGGCTGCGAGGGGCCGGATCGGGGACAGGTGCGCCAGGGTTCCGTCAGGGGCGTAGACGGCCGCGCCGTTGGCGGCGATGACGGAATGCGGTCCGATGGTGGCCAGCAACTCCGGTACGCAGCGCGGTGGGCGGCCGGTGACGAGTACCACGCGGATTCCGGCCTGCTCGGCCGCGGCCAGGGCGGCCCGGGTGCGGTCCGACAGCGTTCCGTCGCTGCGGAGCAGCGTGCCGTCCAGGTCCGTCGCGATCAGCTTCGGAGGGACCAGCGGGACAACGAGAGGCACGGCGGGCGCGGTTGTCATGGCGGCAGCCTTCTGGATCGACGGACTGAACAGGTGTGATTCGGTGCCCTGCGGACACGGGTGCCTCCCGCCGACCGATGGCCCCTGGCACCGCGCCATCGACGGAGCCGCATGGGGGAGGGATGCACGAAAGTCTCCGCGCCCGAGCACGGGGCGGCACCGGCGCTGGTGCCGCCCCGTGGCGTCGGTTCGCCCCTT
Source organism: Streptomyces sp. KR55 (assembly GCF_052245645.1). NCBI lineage: Bacteria > Bacillati > Actinomycetota > Actinomycetes > Kitasatosporales > Streptomycetaceae > Streptomyces > Streptomyces sp. KR55. Next base: position 6,175 of record NZ_JBQQCE010000285.1, read on the forward strand.
ACATCCCGGGGGTGGTCTCGTTGGGGACGGGGGTGTTGAGGAGCTGCATCTCCCAGGCGAACGCCACACCGGAGCCGCCGGAGTACCCCATGAGCGCCGCCAGGTCCTCGGGCGCGACGATGTCCGTGCGGGCCCAGTCGCGCTGCCACTCGGCGAGGACGGCCATCCACGTGATCGGGACGATCCCGGCCTGGACCATGCGGCGCACGGCCATGTCGTGGGCCTCGGCGGAGACGCCTCCGGAGGCGTCGGTGACGACGTAGACCTCGAAGCCCTCCCCGGCCGCCTGCAGGGCGGGGAAGGCCACGCAGATCTCGGTGTACAGGCCGGCGATGATCAGCTTCTTGCGTCCGGTGGCCTTGACGGCGTCCACCACGCGCTGGTCCTCCCAGCTGTTCAGGGTCGTCCTGTTGATCGGCTTCTGGTCGGGGAAGACGTCCTGGAGGCCCTGGATGATGAGGCCGCCGCGCTCCTCCACGACCGTGGTCAGGATCGTCGGGACGCCGTATGCCTTGGCGGTCTTGGCCAGGCCGACGACGTTGTTGACGATCATCGTCGGCTCGTGGCTGTGCAGGTTGGCGAACTGGAACGGCTGGTGGTCGATCAGCACCAGGACGCTGTTCTCGGGCGTCAGCAGGGCATCCAGGCCGGTCTTCGGGAACTCGCTCACGGGGGATCTCCTTCAATGTATGGAACGCGTAAGTAGTTGTTGTGGCCGCACTTCCGTGATACGTCAACTATTACGTGGCAATGGTGATGTGTCAACTAACGAATGGAATGAGTTCGCATGGAACAGAAAACAGGCTGGCTCAGCCCGTCCGAACAGCGCGCCTGGCGCGCCTTCGTCGGTGTGCATCAGAGGCTCCCCAACAGTCTGGCGCGCGGGCTGCAGGGCGACGGGAAGCTGTCCCTTTCCGACTATGTGGTCCTTGTGGCGCTCACCGACGCGGCCGAGGGTCGGCGGCACTTCCAGGACCTGGCCACTGCGGTGGAGTGGGAGCGAAGCCGCATGTCGCACCACCTTCGCCGCATGGTGAAACGCGGTCTGGTGGCCCGGGAGGAGTGCCCTGAGGACGCACGTGGCGTTCACGTGGTCGTCACCCCCGCCGGCCGTGCGGCCATCGAGGCGGCCGCGCCCCAACATGTCGCCACCGTACGCCGGCTGGTCATCGACCCCCTCACTCCCGAAGAGCTCGACACGCTTGCCCTCCTCTGCGAACGCATCCTCGGCCGGATGGAAGGAACGGACACTTCGTGAGGTCGCAACCTGCTGGTTCGCCCCACGAACAGCGGCCCCGGCGCCGTCCTCGACACTGCCCGCGCCGTGGCGGTGACCGTGACTGTCTCGCACTCGCCCTCCGTGATCAGGTGTCGCGACCCGTAGCGTCCTGAGATCGTGGCCGCAGGCCCTCCGATCACCACCTTCGGCGGCCACTGCCGCTTCCTCCTTAGACTCGTCTTCATGAAGGAGACGGCGCAGTGGTTGACCTCGGAGGAACAGCACGCGTGGCGAGACTTCGTTCGGTTGCATGAGCGGCTGGTCGGCCGGTTGTCGCGTCTGTTGCAGGCCGAGTCGAAGTTGTCGGCTGCGGACTATGGGGTGTTGGTCAGTCTGACGGATGTGCCGGACGGGCGGCAGCGTTATCAGGATCTGTGCCGTGAGCTGGAGTGGGAGAAGAGCCGGATGTCCCACCACATCGCGCGGATGGCGGGCCGCGGGCTGGTGGTGCGGGAGGAGTGTCCTGAGGACGCACGGGGGGCGTTTGTGGTGATCACGCCGGCAGGGCGGGAGGCGATCGAGGCGGCGGCTCCGCGGCACGTGGAAGCGGTGCGGGAGCTGTTCCTGGACCATGTCACGCCGGCGGAGCTGCGGATGCTGGCCGAGATCTCCGATCGTGTGGTGAAGAGGCTGGACGAGGAGTCGTCGTGAACGCGAGCGCCGGAGCGGTCGCTGTCGGTCTGTCGGCCATCCACGCCGGCCGCTGCACACCGTCGTCGTCCGCCCCGCCTGCTTTCGCACGACGTGATGCGTCTGCGGGGTCGCCGACCAGCCGCACCAGCGCGGTCGTGGCCGGGGAAGGGGTAGACCGGCCGCCGGCACTGACATGGCTTCGGTGCCGGCCGCAACCGGCGGCGGCGCCCGGCGCGGCATTCGCTGCCCTGCCCGCGAGGGGAACGGCGGATGCGGAACCGGCCCCGCACATGATGCCGCCCGAGCCGTGTCCGACGCCGGCTCGCCGGGATCACTTCCCAAACGGTTGTCACATCAACTAAGGTGGATTGCGCGCTTCGGCGCTGGCCAGCAGCCGACCTGAGGAAGGTCAAAAATGCCCAAGCAGCCGCACGAGTTGCTCTTCGGTAGCTTCATCACGCCGAGTGCCGACAAGATCGAGCAGGTGGTGGCGCTCACCCGCCTCTCGGAACAGGCCGGGCTCGACCTCGTCACGTTCCAGGATCATCCGTATCAACCCCGGCTGCTCGACTCCTGGACGCTGATCTCGTACCTCGCCGCGGCGACAAGCCGTATCACGCTGGCGCCCAACGTGATGAACCTGCCGATGCGCCAGCCCGTGGTGATCGCCCGCAGTGTCGCGACGCTGGACCTGCTGACCGGCGGGCGCGTCGAACTGGCGCTTGGCGCAGGCGGGTTCTGGGATGCGATCGAGGCGATCGGCGGGCGGCGGCTGACCCCCGGTGAGTCCGTCGACGCCCTCGGAGAAGCCATCACGATCATCCGTGAGATCTGGGACGCCGGAGCGCGTGGCGGAGTGCGGATGGACGGCACCCAGTACCGCGTCGCGGGCGCCAAGCGGGGACCTGCGCCTGCCCACGACGTCGGCATCTGGGTCGGCGCGTACCGGCCGCGGATCCTCCGACTGGTCGGCCGGGTCGCCGACGGATGGCTGCCCAGCCTGAGCTACATCGAGGGCGGGCTTGCCGGGCTCGCCAAGGCCAACCGTTACGTCGACGAGGGCGCCGAGGCAGCGGGACGTGACCCGGCGTCCGTGCGTCGGCTGCTCAACATCGGCGACCACTTCACACCCGGCGGGTCCGGAGCCCTCAGCGGGCCGCCCACGCAGTGGGCCGAACAGCTCGCCGAGATCACCCTCGAGCACGGCATCTCCGGTTACATCCTGGCCGGCGACGATCCCATCGCGATCCAGCGGTTCGGCGAGGAGGTCGCGCCTGAGGTGCGTGAGCTGGTCAGAAAGTCGGGCACCTGACCGGCTCGTCCCGATGCCGAGCATCGGCGTCCGCACGGCCGGCTTTGTTCACCGGAGGCCCTGCACGGCGCCCGCTGCCGCAGCCGCCGGAAGCGGGGTGGCCACCATCAGGTCGGCCGCCGTCTTGCTCCGGATCTCCTCGACCGAAACGCCGGGAGCGGTCTCGACAAGGGCTGATCCGCGTTGCCAGCAGGGGCACGGTCTGCTGCCGAGCCTGATTCCCGCCCGTTGGGGTGTGCCGGGCCGGGGATCGCGAACGGCGTGATCGGTGAAGTCCGCTCGGTACACGCCGACTTCAGCATCGCCGTGCTCTACGAGGCCACGCACCGCCTGCACGACCCGGCGCAGGGCGGCGGAGCCCTGCTCGACCTGGGTGTCTACGTCGTCTCCTTCGCCCACCTGTTCCTCGGGGCCCCCGACGCCGTATCCGCCCGGGCCCATCTCAACCCGCAGGGCGTCGACGACAACACCGGCATCCTGCTGGGCTACGACAGCGGGGCCGTCGCCGTGCTCTCCTGCTCACTGGGAACCGAGACGCAGCAGTGCGCGTCGGTCAACGGCACCCTCGGCCGTACCGAGCTGGTCCGCGACTTCTTCCGGGCCGACGGTTTCGTCCTGCACCGGCAGGGCCGCGAACCGGAGGAGTTCCGTATGCCGAACGCCCAGGGCAACGGCTACTTCCACGAGGCCCTGGAGGTGGCCCGCTGCCTGCGTGCCGGCGCCACCGAGTCACCGCTCGTTCCCCTGGACGGCACCCTCGCGGTCATGGCGACGCTGGATGCCGCCCGCGAGAGCATCGGGGTCCGCTACCCCGGGGAAACGCACGCGAACTGACGTAGCGTCATACGGGGGCCCTGCCGAGGGCGGTGCGGGTTACTGACCCGCATCGCCCACTGGGACAGCTCTCAGAACGCGTTGACGCCTGTCAGTTCGGCGGAGACGGCCCACAGGCGGGCGGCCTGCGCGGGGCCGGTCGCGTAGTCGCATACGCCCACCCAGGAGGCGTCGCCGGGCAGGGCGGGCTCGGCGATGTCGCAGTCCTCGCAGTACACGCCGCCCATGCCGTTCAGTTGCTCGGAGGTCGCGGCCCATACCTGGGTGGCCGCGCCCTGCTCGGGCGTCTTGAAGCTGTCGCTCACGTTGCCGTTCTCGTCGATCCAGCCCAGCCCGATCATCTCCTCCGGGGAGTGTGACGGACCAGGTCGGTGAGGACCTCGCCCGGATGCACCGCGAACGCTCGCACCCCGGACTCCCGGCCCAGTGCGTCCAGGTGGACGGCGAACAGCACGTTCGCGGTATCTGCCTGGCCGTAGGCCGCGGCCAGCGTCGGTGCGACGGCGGCGTGTTCGGGGAAGGCGGTGAGGAGCAGGACGCGGCTGTCGGGGCGGGCTGACCCGGTGCACCGCGGGGACGATGTCGGCGGCGAGGCGGTCGGGGAGTCGGAGGTCGAGCAGGACGACGTCGGGCTGTTCCCGCGCGCACAACGTGATGGCGTCGGCGCCGGTTTCGGCGTGGCCGACGACGGCCAGGTCGGGGTACTGGTCCAGTTGCGCCGCGACGCCGTCGTGGACGACCGGGTGATCGTCCACGATCACGATGCGTGTGGGCCGGGTCGTCAGCATGGCAGTTGTGCCCGCCAGATCGTGCCGCCGTCCGGGTCGGAGACGACGCGGACGGAGCCGCCCAGCCGGCCGAAAGCCTCGGCGGTCTTGGTCAGGCCGAGTCCCGGTTCGTGATCCGGGCCCAGCCCGACGCCGTCGTCGTGCACGGCGACGGTCAGCAGTCCGCCGCTGCGCCCGACCGACACGGTCACCGCACTGGCATGCGCGTGTTTCTCCACGTTCAACAAAGCCTCCCGTACGGCGGCCAGGAGTACGTCCGACCGGGACGCGGGCAGCTCGGGTGGGTCCTCGTCCAGGACGACCAGTTCGGCCGGGATGCCGGTGCGCTCGGAGAAGGCTGCGCAGTCGGCGCGCAGGGCGACGCCGAGGGCCAGCGCGGCGGGGGAGGAGCGCAGCATGCGCAGGGACTCGCGAAGCGCGGTGGTGGCGTCAGCGGCCTGGCTCTGCAGGCGGTCCAGCCGGGCCCGCAGATCGGGATCGGCGCTCGCGGAATCGGCGAGATTGGCCATCCCGGAGCCGATGGCGAACAGCAGGGCACCCACGCTGTCGTGGAGATCCGCCGCGAGCCGCCGCCGCTCCTCGTGGACCGCTGTCTCCCGGGTCAGGCGGGCGCGCTCGGCGATCGACAGGGCGAGCGCGGCCAGCGTGGCCACCTGCGAGGCGCGTTCGACTGCGCGGTCGCCGAAGGTCCCGTCGCGGCGGGGTCCGATGGCGAGGACGCCCAGCTGCTGTCCCTCCCGGACGAGGGGGACGGCCAGGAGCCTGCGGACCCCCTCGGCGGCGATGTAGTGGTCGAAGGTGTGCGTGATCTCGGCGCTGCCGAAGTAGTCGTCGACCCACTCCGCCCGGCCCGACCGGTGCACCTTGCCGGTCAGTCCCGTGCCCGGAGGTACCCGCAGCCCGCGAAGGGTTCCCGTCCGCTGGCCGACGACCTGCTCGAGACTCACTTCCCCCGCTCGCGCCATGCGGCCTCGGTCAGCTGTGCTGCCTGCAGGTGGTGGCGGGTGCGGGCCAGCCGCTTGCCGCCGCGCGCCACGTGCACGGTCCCGGCCCTGTGGTCGGCCCGTTCCCGCTCCAGCCGGTCCTGAAGCACGTGCAGGCGGCGGGACTTGGCGAACCACTCCCGCCGGGAGCGGTAGCCGCCCGACGCGTTCTTCGATCCCTTCTGCCCCACCGGTTGCGCCAGCCGGTGCGCGATCGTGGCGACCCCGGCCTCCAGGCTGTGGAGGTGGGCCAGCCGGCAGCGGCGGGCCAGCGCCCACTGGTCGTGCGACGCCTTGGTGATCGCCCCGGCCCAGCGCGAAGACGAGGCTGGCGTCAGCGCGCGCTTCCTGGCCGCCCACGTCTCGGTGGAGTGCTCCAGACCGTCCGCGCACCGCGTCTTGAGGTCCCGCGAGGCCAGCGCGCCCAGATGTGCGCCCACCAGGCGCA
>NZ_JBQQCE010000286.1:0-12440 GCF_052245645.1 Streptomyces sp. KR55
TTCCCAGGACTACCTGCGGCGACGCCTCGCGGAGGGCAAGACCAAACGCGAGATCATCCGCTGCCTGAAACGGTACGTCGCACGAGAGATCTACCGGCACATCGCCCCCGCAAACACCGCGACACACTCCACCGAACCAGCCCGAGGCGCCGCTTGACATCTATAGGGGCATCAACGCCGCCGCCGAGTCGTTCTTCGCCGTACTGAAGGAGGAGATCGGCACCCGCCAATGGCCGGACCGGGCCAGTGCCCGCGCGGAGATCTTCGCCTTCATCGAGACCTTCTATAACCGCAAGCGACTGCGCAGGCATCCGGTCTGGGGCTACCTCACCCCGCTGGAGACCCGACAGCGACACGAGCAAGGACACGCCCTCGCAGCGTAAGCATCGAGTGTCCAAGATCACGGGGAAGCTTCACCGATCCGGATGGCCGACTGCTGTGGATCTCACCCGCACTGCCCGGCCGCGCGCACGACCTGACTGCGGCCCGCACCCACCAGATCATCCGGATCTGCGAACGCCAGGGCATCCCGGTCCTTGCTGACCGCGCCTACATGGGAGCCGGCCCCTGGGTGACGACACCCCTCAGACGCCCGCCGGGCCGTGATCTCACGCCCACCCAACAAACGGTCAACCGCGCGCTGTCCGCGGCACGGGCGCCGGTCGAGCGGGAAGTCGCACGACTGAAGTCCTGGCGGATCTTCCGCAGGGCGCGATGCAGCCCGAATCGAATGTCGTCAATCTCCGCCGCCGTCCTCACCCTGGAGCGGCAGCGCTGAAAAGGCTCACTGACATGGAGGCCGTTCTCGTCGTGCCCAACGATGGCAGGGCGTGCTGAGCCTGCAGGGCCCGGCCACTGCGGGCGTGAGAACCGTCCTGGTGTCCCACCGCTTGTTTCGAGCGGGGACGGGTGGCCGTCAGGCCGGCGGCGGCACCCGGCGACGGAACCAGACGACCTTGCCCGTGCTGGTGGGGCGGACCCCGGTGGCGTCGGCAAGCGCGTGCACGAGGAGCAGTCCCCGGCCGGACTCCGCTGCGGGGCCTCGATTCCTGCGATAGGGCAGCTCGCCCCCGACGTCGCCGACCTCGCAGACGACGGTGTTCCGACCGTGCAGGCGCAGGCGCAGGCTCACGGGGCCGCGGCCGTGTTCGACGGCGTTGGTGACCAGCTCGTCCACCATGAGGAGGACGTCGTGAAGGGTGTCACCCTGCACACCCCAGCCGGCCAGCGTATCTCTTGATGCGTGGCGGGCGCGGGACGCGCTGACCGGCGCGGCGTCCAGAGTCAGGGCCATCTCCTGCCCGACCAGCCAGGCACGTTCACTCGGCCCGACGCCGCGGGCGGCGTGGCTCACCGCTGCAGGTGTCATCGTTGCCATGACTGGCTCTCCTTGGTCATCCAGGGCGTTGAGGGACGTTCTCTGACCGCAGCCGACGCCGCACGCAGTCATAAGTCGTGGCTCTTGTCGACGTGCGGCTTCGCGGGTCTGCGCCGCCTTGGCCGCAGCGCGAGCGGATCGGTGAATGGGCCGACGGGGACGGTGGCCGGCAGGTTGCCTGTGGGGAACCCGCAGCTTCAGCTGGACAGGGCCAGCGCGACAGGCAGCGGCCGGAAGCTGCAAGATCCCCTCGCACAGGGTCCGTTGACGCCGGACAGACTCCTTGCGGAGCCGGACGGCCCCACCGGGCATCCCGTGTCCGTGTTCACGCCTTGAGTGTCTTCTTCAGTGCGGCCAGCCCTTCGGTGTAGATGCCGTGGAACAGAGCGATCGCTTCTTGTTCGCTTGTACCGGCCGGTGTGAAGGTGCCGGACCACTCCACACGGCTTTGCCCGCCGGGCTTCTCGTGCACGGTGAGGGTGGAGCGGTAGCCGGTGACAGGGAATGGGGCCTGCAGAATGGAGTAGCTGTATGTACGCGCCTGGTTGTCGAACGCTTCGAGGCGTTCGACGATGACACCGCCTTCCTCGTTCGTGAGGCTGCGGACGCGGCCGCCTTCGCCGAGCGTGCTCGCGGGAATGTAGGGCAGCCAGTCAGGCAGGGAGTCGAAGCCGCCGATGAGCTGCCAGACGCGGTCGGCGGGCACCGGGATGTCGATGGTTGCGGTCGTAGTTGCCATGGTCGTCTCCTGTTCGGGTGAGGTAGTGGTCAGGCGCTGGGTACGGGGGCGTCCTGAGCGATCAGTCCTTCCGTGCGCAGAGCTGCCCAGAAGGCCGCCGGGACCTTCTCGCCGAGTGCGGCGACGTCCTCAGCGATGCGGCTGGGCCGGGAGGCACCGGGGATGGCCGCGGCGACCGCGGGGTGAGCAAGGGAGAACTGCAGCGCTGCCGCCTTGATGCCCACGCCGTGCTGCCCTGCGAGTGCCTTGATGCGCTCCACCTTGGTGATGACCGAGGCGGGGGCCTTCTGGTACTCGAAGTGCTGTCCGCCGGCCAGCACGCCGGAGCTGTACGGTCCACCGACGACGATGTCGACGTTCTGGGCCTTCGCGGCCGGCAGCAGCCGCTGCAGGGCGCGCTCGTGGTCAAGCAGCGTGTAGCGGCCGGCGAGGAGGAACGCGTCCGGCTTGGGCTCCTCGAGGTCCAGCGTCAGCTCCAGGGGCTCGACCCGGTTGACGCCAAGGCCCCAGGCCTTGATGACGCCTTCGTCGCGCAGCCTCTGCAGCACCCGGAATGCGCCGGTGCGGGCCGTCTCGTAGGCGGCGAGCCACTCGTCGCCGTAGAAGTCCTGTGCGACGTCGTGTACCCACACGATGTCGAGGCGGTCTGTCCTCAGCCGCTTGAGGCTGTCTTCGACGGAGCGCAGCGTGGCGTCGGCCGAGTAGTCGTTGACGATCTTATTGGGGCGTCCGTGTTCGAACAGTCCGCCCTTCTCGCCCAGGTCGCGGGCGGACGGATCTTCGATCTCGTCGAGGATGACGCGGCCGACCTTCGTGCTCAGGACGAACTCCTCGCGGGGGCGGTAGGCCAGCGCTTCTCCGAGCCGGATCTCGGACAGCCCCGCGCCGTAGAAGGGCGCGGTGTCGAAGTAGCGGATGCCGTTGTCCCAGGCAGCGTCCACGGTGGCCGCGGCTTCCTCGTCGGGTATGGCCCGGAACATGTTGCCCAGCGGTGCGGTGCCGAAGCCCAGGCGGCCGGGCAGGAAGGACTTGATGGACATGGTGCAGATCCTTGCTGTACGAACGGCGACGGATGTGTTCTCTTCGCGCCTTTTGCGCGGTCCGTCGACTGACGTATTCGAGGCTAGGATCTACACTTAAGACTGTCCAAGACTTACTTGGACACACTTGAGTCCTTAGAGGTCTTACATGCTTGACCTGCGGCAACTCCGCTACTTCGTAGCCGTCGCCGAGACCGAACACGTCGGCCAAGCCGCCGAGCGGCTGCATATGTCCCAGTCGCCGCTCAGTCGGCAGATCGCTCAACTCGAGCAGAACCTCGGCCTCACCCTGTTCGAGCGCGGCCAGCAAAGAATCCGGCTGACTCGGGACGGCAAGGTCTTCCTGGCCGAAGCCCGCGCACTGCTGCAGCATGCGGATCGCCTGGAGAACTTGGGCCGTCGGCTGGGCCGTGGAGATGAGGGCGGCCTGTGTATCGGCTACGTGGCGGACGCCATGCACACCGGCATCCTGCCCGGCGCGCTACGCGCTGTGCACAGTGAACGCCCCGGCGTTCACATCGCTCTGTACAACCTTCCGCCGGCCGAGCAGTTCGAAGGCCTGCGGCAGCGCAGCCTCGACATCGCCCTCGTCCATGAACCTCCCAGCGGGGACGATCCTGACCTACTGGCCGCCCCCCTGCTCGAGGACCCGCTGCTGCTCGCCATGCCCGCGGGGCATCCACTCGCCGACCAAGAAAAAGTGACCCCCGGGGACCTCGACGGTCAGCCGTGGATCGCAGTCGAGAACGCCCAGGACCCCGCCTGGCGGGACACATTCGTCGCCGCCTGCACGGCAGCCGGCTTCAGGCCCGACATCCGCTTCGACGCGGCCGAGCCACTGACCGCGCTCGGTCTGGTCGCCTCTGGCCTCGGACTCGCCCTCGTGCAGAAGAGCATGGTCCGCGCCACCACTGAGGAGGTCGCGGTGCGCGAGCTTCCCTGGAACGAGACAAGCGTCCAGCTGTGGGCCGCGTGGCACCGGGTCGACCTGCGGCCCCTGGTGACCTCGTTCCGCACCACCGTCCTGCGTACGAGCGGCATCGCACAGCCGCCCAAGTAGCGGCTGTCCTTGGGGCGCTATGGGGTGCGGCCGACGTCATGGCGGCCTGGACCACGAGGCGCGGGTCGCGCGGCAGCGGGTCGTCGGGTCCGCCACCGCCGGGCCAGTAGTGGAACACGTCGTCGGCGCGCAGGACGAGACCTTGTGCGTAAGAAAAGCGTCTCCCGCTTCGCCGACGCCCCACAGCACCCAGGCGTAGTCCACTCCCATGCCGCCGCGGCTCGCGCCGTGTCCGGGACTGTCGGTGGCAGACGCTTCCAGAGGTAGAGCGTTTGTCGACGATCTCGCCGATTCATGGCCGCCGCCGTTGCTGCCGCGCGAGACACGTGGCAGCGCGCCGACCCGTCTCGCTCGCGCGCTCACCGGGCGGGGCGGCGTCGTGGGTCATGGTGTCGGTTCACCACCCACACCGCAGTCGTCGGAGCGATACGGGTCGCATCTTAGAGAGTTCCAGCCCCCGTCCACCGGCAGCGCGGCGCTGTTGACGAAGCAGCTTCGGATGTGGTCGGCCAGGAAGGCCACGGCCTGGGCGATGTCCTCGGGTGCGGCGAACCACGCCATGGGCACCCGCTCGACGATGTCGGAGTCGGTGTGGCCGCCGGACGCCTGGTCCGCAGGCACCCGTCTCAGACTCACCCAGCCTGGGCACACTGCGTTGGCTCGAACCTCGCGGTCGCCCCACTCCGCGGCGAGCCTCCGGGTAAGACCGATCAGTCCGTGCTGGCCCGCGTTGTACGCGGCTCGATCGGCGACCGCGTGCAGCACCGCGATCGAGGCGACGTTGATGATCGAGCCGCCGTCCGCGTTCAGCATCAGCAATGACTCGTCGTCACTGCTCGGCGGTGGTCTCCTCGGCCGGGGTGAGCATGGAGACGACGGCGTTCGGGCTTCGTCTCGAGAACGCCCACCAGAGGCTCGCCCTGTTGGACTCCGCCGTCCGGGTCGCCACCACGCTGGACGTGGCGGCCACCTGCGGGGAGCAGACGGGGTCGAGCTGGTCGACGTTGACGTCCAGGCGGACGGGGGCGACACGACGATCTTGCCCCCGTGGCGCCGACCGAGCGGCGGCGTGACCCCACCGCCGCCGGCCGCGCGCTGGCCGGCGCAGCCGCCCACGTCCTGGCCGTCACCGCGGACTTCCAGTGAGAGGTGACCGGTCAGACGTCGAGGTCCTGGTTGTGGCGCACCTGTACAAACGACACCGCGACGAAGGAGACTGCAGCGCACACGACGACGAACATCGCCACGGGGATCCAGCTGCCGCTGAACATGGCGAGCAGTGCGGTGGCGATCAGCGGTGCGGGTCCTCCCACGACTGCGGCTCCGACCTGGTAGCCGAGCGAGGCTCCGGTGTAGCGGATCTCGGGTGCGAAGTTCTCCGCGATCACGGTACCGATGAGCGAGCCGTAGGTCGGCCAGACGATCGTGAACGAGACGATGATCGCGAGGCCCGCGAGCGCAACGCTGCCGCTGTTGAGCATGGAGAGATACGGGAAGATGAAGATCGCTACCGCGATGGAGCCGCCGAGGAACACCTTCCTGCGACCGATCCGGTCCGACAGATCGCCGTAGAAGAGCATGCTGCCGACGCCGAGGGCGGAGCCGACCAGCACGAAGGCCAGGATGAGGGTGAAGTCGTATCCCAGGCCGGTCGCATAGCTGATCGAGAAGGTGGCGAAGATGAAGAACGTGCTCGTCTCGACGAACTTCGCACCGGTGGAGATGAGCACCTCGCGCCAGCGGTCCCTGAACACGGTGGCGATGGGGAGCCTTTGCGTGCTGCCCGCCGCCTTCACCTTTCGGAATGAGGGCGTCTCGTCGATCCGGTGGCGGATCCAGAGGCCGACTATCAGCAGAACACCCGACAGCAGAAACGGGATGCGCCAGCCGAAGGTCGCGAACGCCTCGGCCGGCAAGATCCACCGCGCCGTGATCGTCATAATGCTGCCGAGCGCCAGTCCCGCGAGCGCGCCGACCTGAGGCACTGCTCCGTAAAAGCCACGCCGGTTGCTCGGCGCATACTCGACCGCGAGCAGCAGGCCGCCGCCCCACTCTCCCCCGAGCGCGAGGCCCTGAACGAGGCGCAGCAGCGTCAGCAGGACGGGTGCGACGACTCCGATCGCTTCGTAGGTGGGCAGCACGCCCATGAGCATGGTGACGACGCCCATGAGAGTGAGGGTGATCACGAGCGTCTTCTTGCGGCCGATGCGATCGCCGATGTGACTGAAGATCACGCCGCCGACGGGGCGGATGACGAACGCGAGCGCGAACGATGCGAATACGAGGAGCGAGCTGACGACAGGATCGTGACTGGGGAAGAACTGGGTGTTGAAAACGACGGTGGCCATCGTGCCGTAGAGGAAGTAGTCGTACCACTCGATGGTCGAGCCGATGGCGCTGCCCCAGAGAGCACGGTGACGTTCTCTCGTCGAGACAACAGGTGGTGTGTCGGTGGCTTCGCCGACGGTTGCAGGCATGCCGGTCTCCTTTGACGGGCGGAGGGGTGGTGTCTGGAGGATCGACGGGAGCTGCTCAGGGCACGAGGATCGGTCGCCCGATCGCGGAGCCGCGCAGATGCTCGATCGCCTTGTTTGCCTCTTCGAGAGGGAACGAGCGGTCCAGAAGCTTGTCGAGAGGGATCCGGCCTGCTCGGTAGAGCCGCAGGATCTCTGGAAGCTGAACAGGAGTGTTCGATGAGCCGTAGAGCGCGCCGACCAGCCGCCGGTCGCCCTGCACGAGCTGGTTGATCGGCACCGAGACTGCGTCGCCGACGGCGCCGAGGCCCACGACGATCTCGGTGCCGCCCGCGCGGAGCGCATCGAAGCCAGCGCGGATCGTGGTCTGTCGGCCGATCGCCTCGAGTACGTAGTGCGCACCGCCGCCGGTGATCTCCATGACCCGTGTTGCGAAGTCCTCGTTCGCGGAGTCGATGGTGTGGGTCGCCCCCAGGTCGTGGGCCTTCTCCAGGCGCGCCGGGACAATGTCCGAGACGATGATCTGTGCGGCTCCGACGAGTTCCGCGGCGATCACGGCCGACAGTCCTACGCCGCCGGCGCCGATGATCGCGATGCTCTTCCCCGCAGCGTCGGGCATGCGGTTCAGCACGGTACCCATGCCTGTGATCACCGCGCATCCGACGATGGCGGCGATCTGCGACGGGATGTCGCTGTCGATCCTGACCAGCGACTCCTGCGATACGACGGCTTGTTCGGCGAAGCATGAGTCGCCCATCAGGTGGTGGTAGCGCTCGTCGTCCTTGCTCAGACGGGTGCCGCCGCGCAGCAGCTCGTTGGTCTGGCCGTGCACCCGGCCCAGTGCGCACTGTGCAGGTCGGCCCGAGAGGCAGAACTCGCATTCCCCGCAGCGCGGGCGCCACATCAGCACCACCTTGTCGCCGGGGTCGAAGGCGGTGACCCCTTCGCCGACCTCCTCGACGACGCCTGCACCCTCGTGGCCCAGCACGATCGGCGTGCGGGCGGGGAGCGCACCCGTCAGGTAGTGCACATCGCTGTGGCAGACGCCCGCTGCCTCGATGCGCACGCGCACCTCGCCCCGTCCAGGCCCGTCGAGATCCAGGTCCTCGAGCACCATGGGTGCATCGATGTCGTGCATGACCATCGCCTTCATGCGGGGCCACCCCTTCGTGTCCGTCAGTGCGCATCGCTGCGCACCGGCTTCTGCCGACCGCCCCAGGCCGGGCGGTCGGCAGAAGCTAAGGGCGATGGAAGGACGCCGTCCAAGGAGTGATCCGCTGACCGGAACAGCTAAAGGCTACTGAAAGCTGAGCTCGCACGGATGCGCCGGTTGAGACCCAGGGCAGCGATCTTGACCGCGGGCGCGACCTGCCTCATGTCGATCTGGCCGGCGGCGCCGGTGACGGAGATGGCTGCGATCGGCGAACCGTCCGCGCGCAGGACGGCACCGGCGGCACACGTGATGCCGGCGTTCGACTCTTCGCTCTCGTAAGCGACGCCCTCGGCGCGCACCAGCGTGAGCTGCCGACGCAGCACGGCTGGGTCGGTGACAGTGCTCGGTCCGAGCGGCACCAGGTCGATGGCGAGCGCCTGTTCGACGACGTCCTCCGGCGAGTGCGCCAGCAGCGCCTTGCCCCCTGCCGTGGCATAGGCGGGCACGCGTCCGCCTATACGAGAGCGGATGTCGAGGTGGGTGCCGCGTCCCTGAAGGATTTCGACGTAGACCAGGTCGGTGGCCTTCAGCACGCCCAGCTGCACCGTGAGCCCGGTCGCCTGCCGCAGATCCGCCATGGTGCCGAGGGCGAGCTGACGCAGCTCCTTGGAACGCTGGGCCAGTTCGCCCAGCTCGAACAGGCGGATCCCCACCCGCACGCCCTGATCCGCTCGCTCAAGGAAGTCCTCGGCGATCAGGTCGGCGACGATGCGGGAGGTGACCGATTTGGCCAGTCCCGCGCGGCGGGCGATCTCGGACACCCGCAAGGTCGGCTGCTCCGCGGTGAAGGCGCCGAGTACGTCCGAGACGCGCGCGATCATGCCTGTTCTGGTGTTCCGCTCATCGGATCGCATCTGGCGATGGTACGCCTGCTGCGAGTTTGAATGGGCGTGCCCGCGCGGTACCGGTGCCGCGCGCAGACACCGAGGAGCTCTCGTATGACCGACGCCCCGTCCGATGCGCCCGCCGCGACGACACGTGAAGCGGTGGCGGCGGTGTCCGCGGCCTCGACGACCTGGGCCGCCAGCTCGTACGCCGACCGCGCGCGTGTCATTCGCACGATCGCGGACGCGCTCGACACCGCGACAGACGATCTGATCACGACCGCCCACGAGGAGACGCGTCTTCCTGAGGCACGCCTGGCGGGTGAGCTCAGGCGCACGACCTTCCAGTTGCGTCTGTTCGCCGATGTCACCGAAGACGGAGCGTTCCTCGATGTGCGTATCGACCGCCCCGACGCCGAGTGGCCGATGGGGGCACCCCGCCCCGACCTGCGCCGGATGCTCGTCCCGATCGGTCCCGTCCTCGTGTTCGCCGCGAGCAACTTCCCCTTTGCGTTCTCAGTCGCGGGCGGCGACACCGCGGCCGCGCTCGCGGCCGGCAACGCGGTGCTCGTGAAGGCGCACTCGGGCCATCCGCGTCTCTCGGACGCGACTGCGACCGTCATCTTCTCCGCGGCGCGCGCAGCGGGCGCACCGGGCGACCTGGTTCGAGTGATCCACGGGACCGAGAACGGCGTCACTGCGCTCCGGGACCCGGCGATCAAGGCGGCTTCGTTCACCGGCTCAATCGTCGGCGGACGAGCGCTGTTCGACATCGCCAACGCGCGCCCCGAACCGATCCCGTTCTACGGCGAGCTCGGCAGCGTGAACCCCGCCTTCGTCGCACCGACCGCCGCGTCCCACCGCGCCGACGAGATCGCCCGGGGCTATCTCGGCTCGATCACGGGCAGCCGTGGACAGCTGTGCACCAAGCCCGGAGTCCTGCTGGTCCCGGCTGCGTCACCCGTGCTCGACGCGCTGTGCGACGCAGAGGTACCCGATCCCGCGCCGCTGCTGAACGACCGGATCCAGCAAGGCTTCGTCAAGGGCGTGACCTCGCTGTCGGCACATCACGGGGTGAGCGTTCTCCGAGCCGGATCCGACAGCCTCGCCGATCCGCCCGGGACGACCCTGCTTCTCACGACACTCGACGAGGTGCTGGCCGACCCGAACACGCTCGTCACGGAGGTCTTCGGGCCTGCGGGGCTGGTCGTGTCGTACACAAGCCCGGCGGAATTGCCCGAACTCGCGCGTGCGCTGGACGGACAGCTCACTGCCATGATCGTCGCGGACGAGGACGCGGCGAGCGACATCGCGCTGGCGCGAGCCCTTGTTCCAATCCTCACGGAGAAGGCCGGTCGCCTTCTGTGGAACCAATGGCCCACCGGGGTCTCGGTGACTTACGCGCAACAGCACGGCGGACCGTACCCGGCGACAACCGTTCCCACGACGACAGCGGTGGGAACGGCATCGATCACCCGATTCCTGCGTCCCGTCGCCTTCCAGAACTTTCCCGCCTCGCTACTGCCGGACGCGCTGCGGGACGGGAATCCGCTGGGCGTCCCCCAGCGCATCGACGGCTGACCGCGCCCGGCCGGCGATGTGGCTCCGCCTCGCCGGCCACCATCGGCAGCGGCGTTGTCAACTTGATGGGGTGATTCCGGGGCCGGGGCAGGCCGAGGCCGGGTGGGGGCGGTGGTGGTGCTGCGGTCAGGCTGCGGTGGGCAGGCCGGTGACGTGGTTCCAGGCGGTGAAGCGGCGGGCCGTCTCGGCGCGGCGGCGCTCCACCGATTGCATCGGCTCGCGATGGGCGACGCCGTAGCTGCGGACTTGTCGGTGATCAGCACCCGCGGCACCCGGCGCTGCTTCTTCATCAGCTTGGCGAGGAAGCGCTTGGCGGCCTGCGCATCTCGCTTGCTCTGGACGAGATTGTCCAGGACGGTGCCGTCCTGATCGACCGCCCGCCACTGGTAGTGCCGCCCGCCGTTGACCTTGACGAAGACTTCGTCCAGGTGCCCCGTGTCGCCGGCCTGGGGTCGACGCCGACGCAGCTCACGGGCGTAGGCAGGGCCAGACTTTGCGCACCACCGCCGGATCGTCTCGTAAGAGACGATCACGCCACGGGCGAGCATCAACTCCTCGACCTCGCGGAAACTCAGCGTGAAAGCGGTGGTGAAGCCAGACGCAGTGGACGATGATCTCCGCCGGGAATCGGTACCCCTTGTACGACGGCGACACGACGTCCCTACCGACGGCCAACGACCCGAGGATCGTCCCAGGAGCGAAGCGCGTTGCCGCGCACGACTGGGAGGACCAGCGCTGGACACCGGGCCGGATCAAGACCGTGATCGGCCGGTTTCCACCTGTCCTGCACCAGTCAGGGTGTGTACAAGCTCCTGGTCCTCAACGGCTGGTCCTGCCAGGTCCCCGCCCGTCGGGCCCTCGAATGCGACGACGAAGCCGTGGCCGGCTGGGTGAAGGAGACCTGGCTCTGCGCGGAAGACTCGCGGCGGCCCGTGGAGCATGGCTCGTCTTCGAGCTGAGGGTCAGAGACACGACGCTCACAGCCGAGCCGCCAAGCACGTCAAGCCGATTGAGCGTGCGGTTCCTTCATACCGCAGCCGCTACCTCAGTCGCCGTTGGCGTCGTCGTCCCCCTCCACCGGAGGCATGAGCGCCCGCAGCCAGCGCTCCGTCTGGGCGACATGGGCCTCTGCCGCGCCCGCTAGTCCACCTCGGCGGGCACCGCTCGCCCGGTCGGCCTCACCACCACCCTGACCCTGTGGGTCGATGAGGACGCCGCAGCGTACGGCGAGAAGCCCAACAAGGCGGCCCACGGCCTGATCGGGCTCTACCGGCCCACGCCGCTGCCCTACCTCGGCGACGTCGTCCTCACCGGCACCCCCGGCGCCGACGGCAACGCAGCCGGACTCAGCCACCCCCAGGCGCTCGCGCTGATCGATCTCTACCTGGACATGGCCACGGTCGGCCTCATGCCGCGCCCCCGCTCCTGACGCAGGTCACGTGCTGGCCCCGGCCCCTCCGGGGGCCAGCGCGCCCGAGCAATTCACGAGCAATTCGGAAGAGAGGGAACAGACCAATGCAGAGCGGAGCTGTTCAGACTTTCACCGTCATCGGCCTGCGATCGGACGTCGACATGAGCGACCTTTTCATCGCCGGAGTAATCCCCGGACCGGTCGCCGAAGAATTCGCAATTCTGGAAACCAGCGAGCAGGAATTCACCCGCTGGGCCATGGAATTCGACGCCCCCGACGCCGACGCCGACGCCGACGCCGACGCCGACGCCGACGCCGACGCCGACGCCGACGCCGCCGCAGCACACGCATACGTCCAGTGCCGCACCGACGACGAAAACGAGGAGACCGCCGGAGCGCTCCTGCAAGCCGTTCTCGCGGACGTGTCCATCCGGTCCAGGCGCGGCGGGGACGTCTCGGCCGGGGCCTCATGGATCTCGGTCCCGGTCGACGCAGACAGCTATGTCCTGATCACCGGCACGGGCGAGACGGAAAACGAGATCGACTACGACCCCGCCGAGCATCACGGCTGGTTCGCGGTCCATGACTCCGACTCCGGTGACATCCCTGAGCCGATCGTCGTGCACGACGCCTCCGGCTGCCGGGACTTCCGGGCGGACACCGCCGCCGTCGTGGAGACGATCCGCCGCTTCCTCGCGGCCCGGCGCGCCCGCTAACCCC
>NZ_JBQQCE010000287.1:0-12363 GCF_052245645.1 Streptomyces sp. KR55
AGACGGGCGGCGCAAGTCGATCCAGCCGATGGCCGAGCGGCTGCCGGACGGCAACATGCAGGCGTTGCAGCAGTTCGTCAGCCAGTCTCCGTGGGATCACACTCCGGTGCTGCGGGCGGTCGCGTCGAATGCGTGTGCGGCGATCGCCCCGGAGGCGTGGGTGATCGACGACACCTCCTTCCCCAAGGCGGGCGACCAGTCGGGCGGGGCGGCCCGGCAGTGGTGCGGGGCACCGGGAGAAGTGGCGGCTGGCCCTGGACGCGATCGACGAGGCGCGGGGATGGGGGCTGGACGGCCGGGTCGTCGTGGCCGACGCCGGATACGGCCAGATGCACGCCTTCCGCAATGCCGGGCCGATCATGTTCATCGCCGGCCAGGTGAATGACCAGGTCGTCCAGGTGTGTGAGGAGCTCGTCGGGTGGCAGGTCGACGTCGGCCAGGGTCCGTACGGCGGTGCGCAGCCTGCCCATGGTGGCGGAGGCGTGGATGCCGTGGCCGACGACATCCCCGACGACGAGGGCGACCCGGCCCCCGGACAGCGGGATCACGTCGAACCAGTCGCCGCCCACCCTGCCTGTGAGCCCACCGGCAGACAATGGGAGGCGATCTCCACCGCCGGCTGCGCGGGGAGCCGCTGGGGCAGCAGGCTGCGCTGCAGGGTCAGCGCGGTGTTGCGCTCGCAGGTGTAGCGGCGGGCATTGTCCATGGCGACGGCGGCCTTGGCGGCCAGCTCCGCGGCGTACGACAGCTCTGCCTCGTCGAATGGCCCGGGCAGACGCGAGCGCCAGAAGGTGACCACACCCATCCGCATCCCCCGGGCACGTGGCGGAGCCGTGATGAGTGAATGGATGCCGCAGTCCAGGATTCGATCAGCCTCTTCCGGATCCTGGGACTTCCATGCGTGGGAAGCCCGCAGATCGGGCTCGATCGTCGCGCCGGCCCGCTCTTCGGGTGTGGCCGGACCCGGTGTGTGCGGTCAGGCGGCGTCAGGGCCGGCCACCCGACAGTCATGGGTAGAACCGAGGCTGTCCGCCATGACCTGCGGGTCTCAGCGCTCTCGGCATCCGCTTCAGCACCGGGCTTGAGCCCGGTGCTGAAGCGAGGAGCCCCGGTAGTCGGTCAGCCGCGCGCTGCGGTCCCCGTCATGGGTAGTTCACGAGGTTGGCGACGTTGGTGGAGGAGTTGGACGGGCCGCCCCGGTCGTTGATGACATGCCGGATGGTGCCGGTGCCGCCGAGTGAGACGGTCACCATGTTGCGGAACTGCACGTTCGGGTTATTGGGGACCTCAAAGGCGCGCTCCGCTGTGACGCTCGGGTCGACGTTGAAGAAGCAGTAGCTGCCGAGTCCGTACGCTTGATGGCTCGTGACGGAGCCGGCGACCTTGTAGGCGGCGTAGCCCTGTGTCGAACCGTTCATCCAGGCAGCCTGGTTGGGGGGGTCATAGGGCATTTCGTTCTGATAGAAGTACGTGCGTCCGCCATTGCCGTTCCAGACGGTCTGATACTTCTGGTAGTGCTCGACGAACAGTCCGTACATGGTCACGTTGTCGCCGTTCACGACAAGTCCCGTGTCTGCCGTATTGGTGTTCCAGCCCACGCCGGTGCCGTGGTCGCCGCGCCAGATCCACATGTGGTCGCCGATGACGTTGTCGCTGTTGACCACCAGGCTGGTGGTCGCCTTGCCGACCGCGGCGCCGCCGACGCGGAAGTACACGTCGTGCAGAGATGTGGGGTTGGCCGCGTGCGACACCGACGAGCCCGTCGGCCCGACCTCCATCAGTGTCTGTGAGTTGGTCGTGCCCGCGTCGAAGAGGATGCCCGCGACCTTGACGCCGTCGACGTCCGCGACCGTCATGGCCGTAATGCCGTTGTCCGGGATGAACGTGGCGAGCCCCAGGCCGAGCACGACGGTATCGGGACGGGTCACCCGCAACGTCTGGTTGAGGTGGTAGACACCGGGTGTGACCAGGAGGTTCTTGCCCTCCGCCAGGGCCGCGTTGATCTGCGCGGCGCTCGCCCCGGGCTTGACGACGTAGAACTGGTCCATGCCGAGCGACGTGCCCGCGGCATTCCCGTTCGCCCATGTCGTCGCCGTCGAATCGGCTCGCAGGGACGGCACGAACACCCTGTAGGCACCGGAGCCGTCCACGTAAAGGAAGGGCTTCTCACGGACCGTGGGGGTGCGGTCCACGGTGGTGTACGGCGGGTTGGGGAAGCTGTTGCCCGGCACGCCCTGGCTGCCGACGAAGACCATGTTCCAGTTGGAGCCGTTCCAGCTGCCGAGCTGGGAGTTGCGGGTCAGCCACTGCTGCTGGGTACCGGACCGCACCTGGCCGTCGATCTTGGTGTCGGCCATGAAGCCGCCGCTGGACCAGCCGCCGTCGCTCAGCTCCAGATCACCGCGAACGTGCATGCGGCGATAGCCGGACGCCTGCGAGACCGCCCAGCGGTCCGTGCCGCCCGACGGATTGACCGACAGGTTCTCCGCGCCGCGCCAGAAGTTGTGCGTGGCGTTCTGCGGCGGGAACCAGTCGGCCTCCACGTGCACGGCACCGTTGATCGTCACCGCGTCGGGCGACTGCCCCAGTCCGAGGACCTGGGTGTAGAAGCCGACGTTGACGTTGTTGTTGTAGGTGCCCGGCTTGAACATCACCGCGTAGCGCTGGGAGCCGAACTGGTTCGTCTCCTGCTGCTCGAAGATTGAGTTCAGCCGACTCTGGATCGTCGACGACGGCATCGACGGGTCGAACACGACCACGTTCGGGCCGAGGTCGACATCCCCGGGCAAGGTGCTCACGGGCGCCACCTGAAAGCGCTGGGCCGCCGTCCCGTTGCATGTGTACTGCACCAGCTGCACACTGTCGGCGGTCGACGCGGACGGGACGTCCAGGCACTTGCCGCTGTGCCGGTTGACGAAGTGGTAGGCGCCGCCGCCCTCGTCCACGGCCTGCCACTGCTGGTTGTTCCCGCCGCCGTACGTCCACAGCTGCACGGGGGCGTTGTCGGCAGTGGACACATCCGTGACGTCCACGACCTGGTTCGCCTCGTTGCGGTTGCCGATCCGCACATAGCCGTCGCTGGTCGACGTGAAACTCCACTGCTGCGCCGTGGTGTTGTTGCAGCTGTACTGCTGCACCGCGGTGCCGTTCGCGGTCGCGGCGGCCCGTGCGTCCAGGCACTTGCCGCTGCCGCTGTTCACGACGGTGGCCCAGCCGCTGGGGAGGGCGGCGGCCTGGGCAGCAGCTCGCGAGGGGGCGGCCTGGGAAGGGGCACCCGTCAGGATGGATGCGGCCGAGGCCGCGACCACGAGTGCGGCCACCCACGGCCGTGTTCTGTGGGTCGGACTGCGGCGGCCCGCTGGGGGTATGCGTAGGGATCCGAGCACAATTCCTCCTGTGCCTTGCCGACGAGTCGGCCGAGTGTGGGGGTAGGAAGGGCGCGGTCAGCCGTTGTAGCCCACGAAGACCTTGGTGAACTCCCATGACTGCTGCGGGACGCCGGAGCAGGTGTCGGCCCCGCCTCCCGTGCACGGGCGGTCCCGGTTGACGGACCAGAACGTCAGCCGCGCCAGGTGGCGCTGCTGCGCGTAGCCGAGGATGGTGCGGAAGTCGGCCACCGTGACGGTCTCGCCTTGGTCGGTGATGCCGTTCATCGACGAGATTCCGGTGTGCCGGTAGGCCTGGTCGTCGCTGTAGCCGTAGGCGTTCTTGACAGCGGTCTTGAGTCCCTCGGCCGCCTGGACGGTGAGGGTCCCCATGTTCTGGCCCGCGCCGCCGAAGTTGAACGGCATGATCGTCCAGCTGTCCACGGTCAGACCGGACGCCGCTGCCTTGCTGATGAGACTGGAGTCGGGGCCGTTCTGGCCGGTGCCGAAGGTGATGTACACCTTGATGCCGGGGTTGTTGGCCTTGAGGATCTTCAGAGCGTCGACCGTGCGCTGCTGGACGGTGGGGCTGTCGTACGCGGCGGCCTCGATGTCGATGTCGATCGCCTTGAGCCCGTATGCGTTGACGACCTTCTGATATGCAGCCGCCAGTTCGGCGCTGCTGGAGCAGGAGCTCTCCAGCTTGTTGCCGCTCCAGCCGCCGAACGACGGGATGACGTCGCCGCCCGCCGCGCGGACGGTGTTGATGGTCTGCTGGTCGACCCCGCCGGTCAAGGGCCGGCTGCCGTCCCACTGGGGGTTGCAGTAGCCGTTGCTGAGGACGAAGGCGAGGGTGAACCACTTGACCCCGGTCGCGCTCATGACGGTGGTCGGGTTCGGCGGGCTTCCCCAGCCGTTGTAGAGGTAGGGAGCGACAGCCATGCTGCCGGGGGGCACGGGGTCGGAGCCTCCGACGGCGGGCGCGGTCCACTTCTGGTTGGCGCCGCCGGTGCAGGTCCAGATCTGCAGGCGGGTTCCGTTGGCGGAGCTGTTGCCGGTGGCGTCCAGGCACTTGTCGGCCTGGGGGTTGACGATGTCGCGGGCGGCGGTGACGTTCCACCGCTGGGCCTCGGTACCGTTGCAGTCCCACAACTGGACGACGGTGCCGTCGGCCGTGCCACCGGAGGCGACGTCGAGGCACTTGCCGAGGGCCCTGATGGTGCCGTCGGAGTTCACGGTCCACTGCTGGGCCGCGGTGCCGTTGCAGTCGTAGAGCTGTACGGGGGTGCCGTTCGCCGTGTTCGCGCCCGCCACGTCCACACACTTGCCCCCGATCCCGGTGATCTGTCCGGTGGCTGCGGCAGCGGACCACGCGGGGGCGGCGCTCAGGCCGGCGATCAACGCGACGGCGGCGGTGCAGAGCAGGCCGCGCGAAAGGGTGATGTTCATCGGATCACCGTCCCTTTCCGGTCGATTGCTGCCGCTGAAGCCGCTGAGGTAAGGACGGGAAGCCCATGACTCTCCCTCTCGGATGTGGGGTGGAAAATCTTGTCGTGCACATGACATTGATGCCAAAGCGCCCCGGCGCATCCCGGTCGATGCCAAGGAAGGATTACTTCACTCCGAGATTTAAGATGTGAAGTAAGCCTGGCGTCAAGGTATGGACCATTGGGAATTCCCCGTGGGACGAGTGCACTTGGGCTGCGAGACCCCCGCGGGCAGGCCGTGCGGCCTCACCAGCCGAGTCAGTGACGGACAGTCACATGCTTTGGTACGGACGACATTTACCCCTACCTCCAAGGCCTGGACCGTGATCCTCGTTGTCTCGATCCTCGGGGCAGCCACCCTCGCTGCGGCGGTCACCGTGCTGGTCCGCCTCGTGCGCGCCCGCCGGCGGCTGCGCCGCGCCGGACTCCCGTCGGGACCACGCTGGGTCTTCTGGGGTGCCGTCCTCTACCTGGTGCTGCCCACCGACCTCCTGCCCGACCCTGTCTATCTGGACGACATCGGCGTCCTCCTGTTGGCTCTCAGGTCGCTGCGCGCCGCCTCAGGCCTGGGTTCGGCTCGCGCCGCCGCCTCACTGGCCTCGACGTCTTCGTGGAGGAAGAACGGCCTTCGCCTTGACCAACAGCCCCATGGCGAGCAGTGAGTGTCGGCAGGGCGTCATGGCACGCTGCCGGCGCCCGAGGTGAGGCCGGGCGCGGTGCCGAGCAGAGCGCTGGGGGAACCTCCACGCTTTCCGCCCCATGGCGCGCTCGGAATCCGCCCCGCAGTTCACCCTGACGGTCCCGCCCTCCGGTGCCGGCTCACACGTCAGTGCACCTCAGGCGGCGCGGCGGCCATGGCCCCGGTGGCTGTGAATGATGTCGGCGTACCGGTGGCCGCTGCCCTTGATGGTGCGGACCTGGGTCCGGTAGTCGACGTGGACGAGGCCGAAGCGCTTGTCGTAGCCGTACGCCCACTCGAAGTTGTCCAGCAGGGACCAGGCGTAGTAGCCGGCCAGGGGCGCACCCTTGCGGGCGGCGCTCGCGCAGGCCGCAAGGTGCTGGACCAGGTACTCCGTGCGTTCGGGATCGTCGATCGTGCCGTCGGGGCGTACGACGTCGGGGAAGGCGGAGCCGTTCTCGGTGACGTACAGCTTGCGGGCGCCGTATTCGTGGGTGAGGCGCAGCAGCAGGGTCTCGATGCCGGTGGCGTCGATCTCCCAGTCCATGCCGGTGCGCGGCACGCCCGGGCGGCGGACCTGACGGGCGTACGGGGCCGGGCCCTTGGGATCGTCGGCGACCGTGGCCGGGAAGTAGTAGTTCAGGCCCAGCCAGTCCAGGGGCTGGGCGATGGTCTCCAAGTCGCCTGCGTATTCCGGGAGTTCTACGCCGTAGACCTCGCGCATGTCGGTGGGGAACCCGCGGCCGTGGACGGGGTCGAGCCACCAGCGGTTGGTGTGGCCGTCCATGCGGTGGGCGGCGGCGATGTCCTCGGGACGTTCGGTGACGGCCTGGACGGTGGAGAGGTTGTTGACGATGCCGACCTGTGCGCCAGGGGCCGCGGCGCGGATCGCCTGTGTGGCCAGGCCGTGGCCGAGGAGCAGATGGTACGAGGCCCGGATCGCCGCGGTCAGGTCCGTCAGGCCCGGCGCCATCAGGCCCTCCAAGTGGCCGATCCAGGCCGAGCACAGCGGTTCGTTGAGCGTCGTCCAGTGGTGGACCCGGTCACCCAGGCGCTCGGCGACCACGGAGGCGTAAGCGGCGAACCGCTCGGCGGTGTCCCGCTCGGGCCAGCCGCCCCGGTCCTGAAGCACCTGTGGCAGGTCCCAGTGGTAGACGGTGACGGATGGTGTGATGCCCGCCTTCAGGAGGCCGTCGATCAGCGCGTCGTAGAAGTCGAGGCCCTTGGCGTTGACCGTCCCGTCGCCGCCGGGCAGGATCCGCGGCCAGGCGACCGACAACCGGTAGGCGTTGGTGCCCAGTTGCTGCATCAGGGCGATGTCCTCGCGCCAGCGGTGGTAGTGGTCGCAGGCGACGTCTCCGTTGTCGTCGCCTGCGACCTTGCCGGGGGTGTGCGAGAAGGTGTCCCAGATCGAGGGCGAGCGGCCGTCCTCGGCGACCGCTCCCTCGATCTGGTACGCGGCAGTGGCCGTGCCCCACGCGAAGTCGTGCGGGAATGCGGCCAGGTCGATGGGCTCGGGCACTGAAGTCCTCTCAGGGGTAAGGGGGTTGGTCACTTCACGGCGCCGGCGGTGAGTCCGGTGACGAGATAGCGCTGGAGCAGCAGGAAGCCCGCGACCACGGGGACACTGACGACGAGCGAGGCGGCCATGACCTGGTTCCAGTACACGTCGTTCTGGGTGGCGTAGCCCTGAAGACCCACGGCGAGCGTGCGGGTCATGTCGTTGGTCATCACGGACGCGAACAGGACCTCACCCCAGGCCGTCATGAACGCGTAGACAGCGACCGCGACGATCCCGGGGATCGCGGCCGGCACGACGACCCGGAACAGCGCGCCGAGCGGCCCGCAGCCGTCCACCAGCGCGGCTTCGTCCAAGTCGCGCGGCACGGAGTCGAAGTACCCGATCAGCATCCAGATGGAGAAGGGCAGCGAGAACGTGAGGTACGTGAGGATCAGGCCGCCGCGCGAGCCGAAGAGCGCGATGCCCGTGGCGTTGCCGATGTTCACGTAGATCAGGAAGAGCGGCAGCAGGAAGAGGATCCCCGGGAACATCTGGGTGGACAGCACGGTGACCGTGAACACGCGCTTGCCGCGGAAGCGGTAACGGCTCACCGCGTACGCAGCGAAGACCGCGATCATCACCGAGCACACGGTGGCCGCGCCGGCCACGATCAGCGAGTTCACGAAGTACTTCGCCAGCGGGACCGTCGTCCAGATGTCGATGTAGGGGCGGATGGTGAGCCCGCTGGGCAGCCAGCGGAACTTCCCCGAGACGTCCTCCAGCGGCTTCAGCGAGCTGGAGAGCATGACGTACGCCGGCAGCAGTACGAAGCCGGTGAGCAGGGTCAGGAAGATGCGGCGCGACCAGAGGAAGGAACGCGGGGCCGCCATGGGAGACCGGAGCGGCGTCGAGAGCCTAGACATCGGCGGTCTTCCTTCCTCGGGAGGTCAGCAGGAGGTAGACGCCCGTCACGACGAGCAGGAACAGCAGCAGGAGCACCGACATGGCGGAGCCGGTGCCGAAGTTCCAGGTGACGAAGGACGACTGGTAGATGTGGATCGAGATGAGGTCCGCGGCCTCCGGCGCCGCCTTGCCGAACAGCACGTACGGCGTGTTGAAGTCGTTGAACGTCCACAGGAACAGGACGAGGACCAGTACCTGGTTGACCGGGCGCAGCGACGGCAGGGTGATGCGGCGGATCTGCTGCCACATCCCCGCGCCGTCGAGGGCCGCAGCCTCGTACAGTTCCTTCGGGATGTTCTGCAGGCCCGCCATCACGATGAGGAAGGCGAACGGCCAGCCCTTCCACACCGAGACGGTCAGCAGCGCGACGAAGCTGTTGTCGCCGATCAGCCAGAAGGCGGGGCTGTCGGTGAGACCCAGCTGGTCGTGCAGGACGTGGTTCACCAGGCCGTTGTCGTGCTGGAACATGAACGCCCAGGTGATGACGGCCGCGTACACGGGAAGCGCGTACGGGACGAGAAAGACCGCGCGCAGGAAGCCGCGGCCGCGGAACGTGTCCTGCATGAAGATCGCGGCTGCCGTGCCAAGCAGCCAGCACAGCCCGACCGAGAGGACGGTGAACGCGCAGGTGATCAGGAACGAGTGGAGCAGCGCCTCGCCGACGGGCGCGTCGAAGTCCACGGACAGGCGGTAGTTCTCCACGCCCGACCAGGGCGCGGTGCCCCAGTCGCGGATGTAGAACTGGGTGAGCTCCTTGAAGCTCATCACGATGCCGATCACCATCGGCACCAGATGGACCAGGAGTTCCAGGAGCAGGGCGGGCAGGACGAGCAGATACGGCAGTCCGATGCGGCGGATCCGCCCGGTGCGGCGCGGGCCGCGCGCCGCACCGGAGGAACTCTTCCGCACGGCCCGCTCGCCAACCTCGTGGGCAGCGGTCGTGGTCATGGCAGTGTCCGTGCTCACTTCGTCGGCATCTGCTGCTGGGCCTTTTCGAGTTTCGCTTTCACCGACGCGGTGGTCACCGGGCGTCCGGCGGCGGCGTCGGCGAACAGCTCCTTGACGGCCGTGCCGACTGCCGTCTCGAACTGCGACTCCTCGGGGACCTGCGGCAGCGCCGCGGCGCTCGTGGCGAGGGTCTCCCGCAGGGCCGCCGTGGCCGGGCCGCTGAAAGCCTGGTCCGACTGCGCGGCCTTCACCGGCGGGATGGAGCCGTAGGCCTTGTTGAGGATCTTCTGCTCGGCGTCGCTGGTCATGAACTTCACGAACTTCGTGGCGCCGTCGATGTTCTTGGTGTTCTTGAAGACGGCCAGGTTGATTCCGGCGACCATCGAGTTCGTGGACGTGCCCTGACCCGGGGTGCCGGACTGGACGGGTGCCGGGGCCACGCCCCACTCGTCGTCGCTCATGCCCTGCGCCGTGAACGTGGCGGAGGCGGTCTGCCACAGGACCATCGCCGTCTTGCCCTTGGAGAAGTCGCTCAGCGACTGGTTCTGGGCGTACTCGGCGTTGCCGGGCGCGATGATCTTGTCCTTGGCCATCAGGTCGACGTACTGCTTGACCGCCGCGACCGCGCCGTCGGAGGTGAAGTCGGGCTTGCCGTCCGCGGAGAAGAAGTCGGCACCGTGCTGCTTGCCGAGGACGAAGACCTGGTGGATGTTGTTGGACAGGTTCGAGCCCTCGGCGCCGAGGCCCCACTTCCCGTTCTTGGAGATCTTCTTGCCGTCGGCGACCAGCTCGTCCCAGGTCGCGGGCGGCTTCTCGATGCCCGCTTCCTTGAACATCTTCTTGTTGTAGTAGAGCGCGTACGCCATCGAGTACAGCGGCACCGCGGCCGGATCCTGCCCCTGCACACCCGTGGAGCCCAGCGCGGACTCCACGAAGCGGTCCTTGCCGCCGATCTTGTCGAAGTTCTTGTCGTCCCAGGCCAGCAAGGCGCCGGAAGCCTGCAGAGAGGCGCTCCAGGTGTTGCCTATGTTGAGGACGTCAGGGCCCTGACCCGAAGTCGTCGCGGTGAGGATCCGGTTGAGCAGATCCGACCAGGGCACGACCTCCAGCTTCACCTTGATCCCGGTCTGCTTCTCGAACTTGTCGAGTTCGGGTTGCAGGACCTTCTTGTCGACGGCGATGCTCGCGCCCTGATTGGAGGCCCAGTAGGTGAGCGTCTTCGGCGAGTCGTTGGACCCGCCGCCGTTCGTCGACGAACCACCGCCGCAGGCCGACACGGCAAGGACGAGAGACAGGGTGACGGTGCCGACAGCCGCGGCTCGGATTCTGCGCATGGCTCCAGGTGTCCCTTTCCGGGAGTCGCGGATACCGAAGAGGGCGGGCCGGAACGACACCGTGCTCGACTCCAGAAGGCCCTCAAGGCTTAATTTAGGACGTGAGTTAAACCTCGAGAGAAAGTCGCGTCAAGGGATCCGGCAGGGGTATCTTGCCGAGCAGGGCTACAAATTGAGGGGGCAAGGTGAGAGCGCGCAACGGCCGAACGGTGCGTGACCTGCGGCGGGAGAACCGCACCGCCGTACTGCAACGGTTGTACTTCGACGGATCGATGAGCCGCTACTCGCTGGGCCCCGCCACCGGGCTGAGTTCGGGATCCATCAGCAACGTCGTCGCCGAACTGCTCGCCGACGGGCTGGTGGAAGAGGCCGGCAGTGTCGACTCCGACGGCGGCCGACCGCGCACCCTGCTGCGCATCGCTCCCGGAAGCGGCCACATGATCGGCGTCGACGTCGGCGAGACCCGGGTCCGCGTCGAGCTCTTCGACCTCTCCTTCGCCGAACTGGCCCGCACCGAAAGGCCGTTGGCGACCGGCAAACCCCACTCCCAGGCCCGGTACGACGTCGACCTGATAGTGGGTCACATCCGCGACGGGATCGCCGAGGTCCTCAACGCGGCCAACCTCACCTCCGAGCGGCTGCTCGGTGTCGGCATCGGCGTGCCCGGCATCGTCGAGCGGACCACGGAGGGCGGCGCAGTGGTGCACGGCCAGACCATCGGTTGGGACGCCGTCCCGCTGGAGCGTATGTTGCGCCTCTCGGAGCAACTCCCCCACACCGTCCCGTACTTCGTCGACAACGGCGCCAAGACGCTGGGCCAGGCAGAGATGTGGTTCGGTGCCGGGCGCGGCGCCCGCAATGCCGTGGTCGTACTCTTCGGTTCCGGCGTCGGCGCGTGTGTCGTCACGGACGACGTCGAGCACGGCCGGGCCGTCGAATGGGGGCACCTCACGGTGCGGGTCCAGGGTCGCAGATGCCGGTGCGGGGCGCTGGGGTGCCTGGAGGCGTACGCGGGAGCCGAGGCGCTGCTCGAGCGGTGGCAGGAAGCCGGCGGACGACCGCCGCAGGATGCCGACGAGGAGACCGCGCTGACCGCCATGCTCGCCGCCGCCTACCCGCAGGACGGCACTGAGCCGGACTCTGTGGCGGAGGCCGTCCTGGCGGAGACCGCGGAGTACCTGGGCGCGGGCCTCTCCGACCTGATCAACCTCTTCCAGCCCGAACGCATCCTGGTCGGCGGCTGGGCCGGTCTTCAGCTCGGCTCACGCTTCCTGGAGTCGGTGCGCGCCCACGCCTTCTCGTACGCGTTGACGTACCCCGCGGGACGCGTCGGCATCGACCTCGGCACACTCGGCCCGGACGCCGTCACGGTGGGCGCCGCGACCCTGCCGCTCGCCGACTTCTTCGCCCATGGAGGCCGCCGCGCCGAGGCCGTGCGGGAGAAAGAGCTCCCCGCGTGGCAAACCAAGTTGGGAGATCGGTCGGCGCAATGACCGCAGGTGCGGGGCGTAGTACTCGCGCAGCGAGTACGGAGTCCGGCTCGACCTGCCGCCCCGGGGACTGGTCCAGCGGGGCGGTGCACCCGGTACGCCTGCCGCACCCGGCAACGGCGAGGGCCGCTGAACCAGTTACGTGCCCGAGATACATCAGTGCAGACGAATCCCTTGGATGCGTGCCACGACGGGACCGAAACGCGAATGGTTCGGAGCTCCGGACGCGCACCACGAGGCACGTGTGGGTGCTTCCACCATGGCCGTGACGGCACCGCCATGAGACACGACGTCTTAAATGAGTGGCAACAGAGGGGATGTTATCCCTCTCTCTCGCTCCCGGTGACATGCTGATGGAACTCAGGCTACTGGTAAGGCCAGTGTAACGACGATGTTTCCCGTCTTGGACCGGCCGAATACCCTGTCGGGTTCCAGAACTCGGCCTGGCCCGGTGACCAGCAGCGATGGATAGAGCACCACGCGCCGGGAAGGATCTCGGACTGTGTCGCTACGGCTGCTCTACCTGGTCTTCGCCCTGCATGTTGCCGTCCGGCAGCCGCTCGGCCATCGGCTGGATCGACTTGCGCCGCCCGTCC
>NZ_JBQQCE010000288.1:0-12265 GCF_052245645.1 Streptomyces sp. KR55
CTCCTTCGGCTTCACGCTGCCGAACGAGCCGAAGGACGGGCTGCTCTCGGGCTGCCGTACCGGAGTGGGCTCCTCGCGCTTGGGGGAGGAGGCGCCGAGCACGTTGTCCCGGCGGGCCGGCGGCTGGCCCCCGTCGAAGCCGGCCGCGATCACGGTGACGCGGACCTCGTCGCCGAGGGCGTCGTCGATGACCGCACCGAAGATGATGTTGGCCTCGGGGTGGGCGGCCTCGCTGACCAGCTGGGCGGCCTCGTTGATCTCGAACAGGCCGAGGTCGGAGCCGCCGGAGATGGAGAGCAGCACGCCCCGGGCGCCGTCGATGGACGCCTCGAGCAGCGGCGAGGAGATCGCCATCTCGGCCGCGGCCACCGCGCGGTCGTCGCCGCGGGCCGAGCCGATGCCCATGAGGGCCGAACCGGCCTCGGACATGACCGACTTGACGTCGGCGAAGTCGAGGTTGATGAGGCCAGGGGTGGTGATGAGGTCGGTGATGCCCTGGACACCGGAGAGCAGGACCTGGTCCGCCGACTTGAAGGCGTCCAGGACCGAGACCTGGCGGTCCGAGATGGACAGCAGACGGTCGTTCGGGATGACGATGAGGGTGTCGACCTCTTCGCGGAGCTCGGCGATGCCGTCCTCGGCCTGGTTGGCGCGGCGCCGTCCCTCGAAGGTGAACGGGCGCGTGACCACGCCGATGGTGAGGGCGCCCAAAGAGCGTGCGATGTTGGCCACGACGGGCGCGCCGCCGGTGCCGGTGCCGCCGCCTTCACCGGCCGTCACGAAGACCATGTCGGCCCCCTTGAGGACCTCCTCGATCTCCTCGCGGTGGTCCTCGGCGGCCTTGCGGCCGACGGCCGGGTTGGCTCCGGCACCGAGTCCGCGGGTGAGTTCGCGGCCGACGTCGAGCTTGACGTCGGCGTCGCTCATCAACAGCGCCTGTGCGTCGGTGTTGATGGCGATGAACTCGACGCCCTTGAGACCGACCTCGATCATCCGGTTGATGGCATTGACACCACCGCCGCCGACACCGATGACTTTGATGACTGCGAGGTAGTTCTGCGGTGCTGCCACGTCGAAGGCCTCTCGCCTCGAGTTACGTGTCGCCGCCTCGCGGCCTTGCCGCGATCCGACGACTGATGCCGATGGGGACGGTCCGTATCGCCGACCCGAACCCTAACGTTGAAGTTTAGGGTTACCAGTGTGTCTGTTCCCTGGAGTCTTCTGAACAGGACACTAAGTCGACAAGTGGCGCACGTTCAACGAACACGCCGAACCTCCCGTTTTTCTTTTCACCCTATGTGATCAGGCGTAGCGCTGCCCAACCAGGGTGCTGGCCTGCGCCGATGCCCGTCAACTCCCTGATGATGCAGGGGCGGTGGGAACACTGACGTCGAAGTGCCGAGCGGCGGGGGCGGCTTTCATGAGAGCGGCGAGCGTACGGGCCTTCGCGCGCCCCTTCTCGCTGCTCCCCCACGCGACGGTCCGATCGCCGCTCAACTCCAGCGAGATGTCGTCGTAGGAACGGACCTTGACGACCTGGGTGTCGCGTGCGATCACGGCCGGAAGGGAACCGGCGACGCGTACCGCCTCCCGCACCAGCCGGTGCTCGCCGAAGCGCCGGTGGCTGGCCGCGGCCGAATCCGACCGGGACACCGTCAATTCGAGGAGTGGGACGCCTTTCGGAGCCTCAGAAACCGTGGCGAACCGGACACCCTCGTCGTCCACTTCCACGAACTCCGCGCCCTTTTCGACGAGCATAACCGGAGTCCGCTCGGTCACTTTCAGACCGATTCCATGGGGCCAGGAACGGACCACATCAACTGCGTCAATTCGGGGCAATTTCCGACGAAGTCGCGCCTCAATCCCATCGGTGTCGACGGAAATCAGCGGCGATCCGAGCGGAACATCGGCGGCTTCGCGCACCTGCGCCGACGTCAGGACCCGGGTCCCGGAGACGGTCACGCGCTCCACGCGCAGCATCTGCGAGCCGTACAACAGCCAACCCCCGCCCGCACCCAGGAGGACCAGCGCGACCGCGAGGATGATGATCGTACGAAGTCTGGGCGGTCTCAGCCGCCGGGCAGGGGGCGGGCCGGACGACTCCTGCCGGCGTGCACCGCGTTCGGCGGTGGTAGGTCCGACCACGCGCACTCCCTTTCCTGGCTCGGTTCGCCTCCGGGGCGCCTCAGCCGGTGCGGGTCGGCGAGCACAGGCAGGACGTTCTGCTGCACCCACTGGGGGGTGAGTTCCGCGTCGTCGACCAGCAGTCCGCCGCCGGCCTTGACCACCGGCTGGGCGTTCAGCCGCTGTTCGCCGTTGCCGATGGGCAGCGGGACGTAGGCGGCCGGGAGTCCGACGGCGGAGAGTTCGGCGACGGTCATCGCGCCGGCGCGGCAGAGCATCATGTCGGCCGCGGCATACGCGAGGTCCATCCGGTCCAGGTAACTTACCGGGATGTAGGGGGGCATTCCCGGCATCTGGTGCACCTGCGGCAGTTCGTTCTTCGGGCCGACCGCGTGCAGGATCTGGATCCCGGCCTGCTGGAGCCACGGAGCGACCTGCTGGACCACCTCGTTGAGGCGGCGGGCGCCCTGCGAACCGCCGGAGACGAGCAGGGTCGGCAGGTTCGGGTCGAGGCCGAACATCGCGCGGGCCTCGGGGCGCGCGGCAGCCCGGTCGAGGGTGGCGATGGAGCGACGCAGCGGGATGCCGATGTAGCGGGCGTCACGCAGCTTGCTGTCCGGGGTGGAGACGGCGACCTTGGCCGCGTACCGCGAGCCGATCTTGTTGGCGAGGCCGGGGCGGGCGTTGGCCTCGTGGATGACGATCGGCACACCGAGTCGCTTGGCGGCCAGGTAGCCGGGCAGGGCGACATAACCGCCGAAACCGACCACCGCGTCCGCCTTGGTGCGCTCCAGGATCTGCTCGGCCGCCTTGATCGTGCCACGCAGCCGGCCCGGGACGGTGATCAGCTCGGGGGTGGGCTTGCGCGGCAGGGGCACGGCAGGGATCAGCGCGAGTTCGTACCCGCGCTCGGGTACGAGTCGGGTCTCCAGGCCGCGCTCCGTACCCAGGGCCGTGATTCCCACGGTCGGGTCCTGCCTGCGCAGGGCGTCCGCGAGGGCGAGCGCGGGCTCGATGTGGCCGGCGGTCCCTCCGCCGGCGAGTACGACATGCACCGAAATTCACCGCTCTCCGGACGTACGCGCCGCCGAGGCGCGCCGTCGCATCGTGTTCCATCTCCGAGGCCCCTGAGAGCCCCCAGCCCCCCGCTTTCTACCAAAGCGGGGTTGCCGCATCGCAAGCGCCGCCCGCGCAGCGGGCTCGTCGCGCGCGAAGGCGATCAGCAGCCCGATGGCGAACATGGTCGGCAGCAGGGCGGATCCCCCGTAGGAGAACAGCGGGAGGGGGACGCCGGCGATCGGCAGCAGACCGAGCACCGCACCGATGTTGATCACGGCCTGGGCCGTGATCCAGGTGGTCACACCTCCCGCGGCATACCTCACGAAGGGGTCCTCCGTGCGTCCGGCCACGCGGATGCCTGCATAGCCTAGAGCGGCGAAGAGGGCGAGCACCGACAGCGTCCCCGCCAGGCCCAGTTCCTCACCGGTGACGGCGAAGATGAAGTCGGTGTGCGCTTCGGGGAGTTGACCCCATTTTTCCACACTCGCACCAAGTCCGGAACCGAAGAATCCGCCGGAGGCGAGGGCGTAGATCCCGTGCACGGCCTGCCAGCAGGAGCCGTCGGGGCCCATCTCGGTGGCACCGATGCAGCGGAACCGGTCCAGCCGGTTGGAGCTGCTCTGGATGAGGACCGTGCCGATCACCGCGGCCACCGCCAGTACCCCGACGAACAGCCGGGTCGGTGCTCCCGCCAGCCACAACAGCCCGAACAGGATCGCCGTGACGATGATCCCCGTGCCCATGTCGCCGCCGAGCATGATCAGCCCGAGCAGCATGAAGGCGACCGGCACGAGCGGCACCAGCATGTGCTTCCACTGCGCCAGCAGCTTCTTGTCCTGTTTGCGGGCGAGCAGGTCGGCTCCCCACAGCACCAGCGCGAGCTTGCCGAACTCGCTGGGCTGGATCTGGAAGGAGCCGCCGAGGGCGATCCAGTTCTGGTTGCCGTTGACCGCCATCCCTATCCCCGGCACCTGCACCAGAGCCATCAGGAAGACGGCGCCCGCCAGGATCGGGTAGGCCAGCGCCCGGTGCAGCTTCACCGGCATCCGCGACGCGGCGAACAGCAGCCCGGCGCCGATGACGGCGGCCAGCATCTGCTTGCGGAAGAAGTACGACCCCGGCAGGGACATCTGCAGGGCAGTGATCTGGGAGGCCGAGTAGACCATCACCAGGCCCAGCACGGTGATCAGCAGACTGCCGCCGAGGATCAGGTAGTACGCGGTCAGCGGCCGGTCCCACGCTCTGCGCGCACGCGTGGAGAGGCGTACGAAGGGGTTCTCGCGCGGCGGCCGGGGTGCGGCCGGCCCGCGGACGGCCCGCCGCACCGGAGGACGCCCCGTACGGCTGCCGGACATCACCGGCTGCCACCGGCGGGTAGCCGCCGACCAAACCCGAGCCACATCCGAGTCACCCGTCCCTCCAAGGGTCCCGAAGCACCCGCCGTGGCCGAGACCCGCCGTCAGGCGCCCGCGCCGAGTTCGCGAACCGCCTCCGCGAACGCCTCTCCGCGCTTGTTGTAGTTGGCGAACATGTCCATGGAGGCACAGGCCGGTGCCAAGAGCACCGTGTCTCCGGCAACGGCGAGTCGCCGGGCCTCCTGGACCGCCGCGAGCATCGCCCCAGTGTCGGTCCGGTCGAGGTCGACGACGGGTACTTCCGGGGCGTGTCGCGCGAGGGCGTCACGGATCAGGGCACGATCGGCACCGATGAGGACGGCTCCGCGAAGGCGCTTGGCCGACTTGGCGACGAGTTCGTCGAAGGTGGCGCCCTTCGCCAGTCCGCCGGCGATCCACACGATCGATTCGTATGCCGCCAACGAGGCTTCCGTCGCGTGGGTGTTGGTGGCCTTGGAGTCGTCGACGTATGCAACCCCGTCCACGTCGGCGACGTGCGCGATGCGGTGGGCGTCCGGTGTGAAGGCCCGCAGCCCGTCCCGTACGGCCTCGGGCGGCACACCGTAGGCGCGCGCGAGGGCCGCCGCGGCAAGGGCGTTGGCGATGTTGTGCGGGGCGGGCGGGTTGACGTCGGAGACCTCGGCGAGTTCCTGGGCGTTCTTCTGCCGGTCCTCGACGAAGGCGCGGTCCACCAGGATGCCGTCCACGACGCCGAGTTGGGACGGCGCGGGCGTGCCCAGCGTGAAGCCGACGGCCCGGCAGCCCTCCTCGACGTCGGCCTCGCGCACCAGGTCCTCGGTGGCCTTGTCGGCGGCGTTGTAGACGCAGGCGACGCGATTTCCTTCGTAGATACGGCCCTTGTCGGCGGCGTACGCCTCCATGGAGCCGTGCCAGTCGAGATGGTCGGGGGCGAGGTTGAGGACGGCGGCGGAGTGGGCGCGCAGCGAGGGCGCCCAGTGGAGCTGGTAGCTGGAGAGTTCGACCGCCAGGACGTCGTACTGCTCGTCGCCGAGCACCGCGTCCAGCAGTGAGACGCCGATGTTGCCGACGGCGGCCGTGCGCAGGCCGGCCGCCTTCAGGATCGAGGCGAGCATCTGGACGGTGGTGGTCTTGCCGTTGGTGCCGGTGACGGCGAGCCAGGGGGCGGCGTCGGGGCCGCGCAGGCGCCAGGCCAGTTCGACGTCGCCCCAGATCTCGATGCCGGCTTCGTGCGCCGCCGCGAACAGCGGCTTGTCCGGCTTCCAGCCGGGCGCGGTGACGATCAGCTCGGTGCCCTCCGGCAGGGTCGCGCCGTCGCCGAGGCGGACCTTGACGCCCAGGGCCTGAAGCTCGGCCGCCTGCGCCCGCGCCCGGTCGTCGTCGCCGTCGTTGACGACGGTGACGAGCGCGCCCAGGCCGTGCAGGACCTTGGCCGCCGGGACGCCGGAGACGCCGAGCCCGGCGACGGTGACGTGCTTGCCCTGCCAGTTGGTCACTTTTCCGCTGCCCATCCCGCGTAGAAGAGGCCCAGTCCGACGATCACACAGATGCCCTGAATGATCCAGAAGCGGACCACGACGAGCACTTCGGACCAGCCCTTGAGTTCGAAGTGGTGCTGGAGTGGTGCCATCCGGAAGACCCGCTTCCCGGTGAGGCGGAAGGAACCGACCTGGATGACCACCGACATGGTGATGAGGACGAACAGGCCACCGAGGATGG
The DNA here is from genome assembly GCF_052245645.1 of Streptomyces sp. KR55. Classification (NCBI taxonomy): domain Bacteria; kingdom Bacillati; phylum Actinomycetota; class Actinomycetes; order Kitasatosporales; family Streptomycetaceae; genus Streptomyces; species Streptomyces sp. KR55. The sequence goes on from NZ_JBQQCE010000288.1 coordinate 6,276, forward strand.
CGAGCAGCAGCTCGGTGCGGGAGCAGATGGCCAGACCGGCGAGCACACCGCCGAGCGCCAGCGAACCGGTGTCGCCCATGAAGATCTTGGCGGGCGAGGTGTTCCACCACAGGAAGCCGAGGCAGGCGCCCATGAGGGCGGCGGAGACGACCGCGAGGTCGAGCGGGTCGCGCACCTCGTAACAGGCGTTGGGGTTGGTCAGGTCCAGCGCGTTGGCGCAGGACTCCTGGAACTGCCAGACGCCGATGAAGGTGTAGGCGCCGAAGACGAGGACGGAGGCGCCGGTGGCCAGACCGTCGAGCCCGTCGGTGAGGTTCACGCCGTTCGACATCGCGAGGATCATGAACAGCGCCCAGACGACGAACAGCACCGGGCCGATCGTCCAGCCGAAGTCCGTGATGAAGGACAGCTTCGTGGACGCCGGGGTGTTGCCGCGGGCATCCGCGAACTGCAGCGAGAGCACAGCGAAGGCGATACCGACGATCAGCTGGCCGGCCATCTTCGCCTTGGCCCGCAGACCCAGCGAACGCCGCTTGACGATCTTGATGTAGTCGTCCAGGAAGCCGACCAGACCCATCCCGACCATCAGGCCGAGCACCAGCAGACCCGAGAAGGTCGGCGCCGCGTCGGCCTCGGGGTCCAGGTAGCTCGTGACCACCTTGGCCAGGAAGTACGCGGCGACCGTCGCCAGGATGAAGGCGATACCGCCCATGGTCGGCGTACCGCGCTTGCTGGCGTGCTCGCGCGGGCCGTCGTCGCGGATGTACTGACCGTAGCCCTTGCGGGCGAGCAGCTTGATCAGCAGCGGGGTGCCGACCAGGGTCAGGAAGAGGCCAATGACTCCTGCGAACAGGATCTGCTTCATCATCGGGCGGCAACCTCACCCTCGGCACCGTTCTCGATGAGCGCCTGCGCCACGCTCTCGAGCCCGACCGACCGGGACGCCTTCACGAGTACGACGTCTCCCGGGCGCAACTCGCTGCGCAACAGGTCGACCGCCGCCTGTGCGTCGGACACGTGCACCGACTCCTCACCCCACGAACCCTCGTTATATGCGCCCAGTTGCAGCCAGGACGCTTCCCTGCCCCCGACCGCGACGAGCTTGCTGACGTTGAGCCGGACGGCGAGCCGTCCGACCGCGTCGTGCTCGGCGAGCGCCTCGTCCCCGAGCTCGGCCATCTTGCCGAGCACCGCCCACGTACGGCGCCCCTTGCCCATGGCCACGAGGGCGCGCAGGGCGGCCCGCATGGACTCGGGGTTCGCGTTGTAGGCGTCGTTGACGACCGTCACGCCGTCCGGGCGCTCGGTGACCTCCATACGCCAGCGGGAGAGGGAGCCTGCCTCGGAGAGCGCGGTGGCGATCTCTTCCGCGGACATGCCCAGCTCATGGGCGACGGCGGCCGCGGCGAGCGCGTTCGACACGTGGTGCTCACCGTACAGGCGCATGGTCACGTCACTGCACCCGGAGGGTGTGTGAAGGGTGAAAGAGGGCTGCCCGGTGTCCGTCAGGTGCACGTTCTCGGCGCGTACGTCCGCTTCGTCGGCCTCTCCGAAGAGGATCACCTTCGCCTTCGTACGGGATGCCATGGCGCGTACGAGGGGGTCGTCCGCGTTGAGGATCGCGGCTCCCTCTTCGGGGAGCGCCTCGACCAACTCGCCCTTCGCCTGGGCGATCTGCTCGCGGCCGCCGAACTCGCCGATGTGCGCGGTGCCGACGTTCAGCACCAGGCCGATGTGCGGGGGCGTCAGGCCGGTGAGGTAGCGGATGTGGCCGAGGCCGCGGGCGCCCATCTCCAGGACGAGGAACCTCGTCTCCTCGGTGGCGCTCAGCGCGGTCAGCGGCAGCCCGATCTCGTTGTTGAACGATCCCGGCGTCCACACCGTCGGTGCCTTGCGCTGGAGCACCTGGGCGATGAGGTCCTTGGTGCTGGTCTTGCCCGCGGAGCCGGTGAGCGCCACCAGGGTGGTGCCGAGCTTGCGTACGACGTGCCGGGCGAGGGCGCCGAGGGCCGTCTGTACGTCGTCGACGACGATCGCGGGCACACCGACGGGGCGAGAGCCCAGAATCGCGGCTGCGCCCGCCTCGATCACGGCCCCGGCGTAGTCGTGGCCGTCCACGCGCTCGCCGACGAAGGCGGCGAAGAGACTGCCGGGCTCCACCTCGCGGGAGTCCCGGACGACCGGTCCGGTCACCTGCACCGACGGATCCGGTATGTCGTACGTCTGCCCGCCGACGACTTCTGCGATCTCGGCGAGAGAGAGGGCGATCACAAGTTCATCCCTGGGTCTTCTGGATAGCTTCGCGAAGCACCTGGCGGTCGTCGAAGGGACGGACCACCCCGGCGATGTCCTGGCCCTGCTCATGGCCCTTGCCCGCGACCAGCACGGTGTCCCCGGGCTGTGCGCGGTCGACGGCGGCGGCGATCGCGGCGGCCCGGTCCTCGAAGAGGAGCACTTCGCCGCGTTCGTGCGCGGGCACCGAGGCCGCGCCCTCGAGCATGGTCGCGAGGATCGCGAGGGGGTCCTCGGAGCGGGGGTTGTCGGAGGTCAGTACGGCGATGTCCGCGAGCCGGGCCGCGGCGGCGCCCATCGGGGCCCGCTTGTTCCTGTCCCGGTCGCCGCCGCAGCCGAGGACGACGTGCAGCCGGCCCTTGGTGACCTTGCGCAGCGCCTTGAGCACCGATTCGACCGCGTCGGTCTTGTGGGCGTAGTCGACGACCGCGAGGTACGGCTGTCCGGCGTCCACGCGCTCCAGGCGGCCGGGCACGCCCGGCACGGCGGCGATGCCGTCGGCGGCGGTCTGCGGGTCGAGGCCGGCGGCGGCGAGGGCGACGATCGCGGCGAGGGTGTTGGCCACGTTGAAGGGGCCCGGCAGCGGCGACCTGGCGCCGATCCGCTCGCCGTTCGGGCCGATCACGGTGAACGGCGAGTCCAGCGGGCCCACCGTGACGTCCTCGGCGCGCCAGTCGGCGTCGGGGTGGCCCTCGGCGGAGTAGGTGACGACCGGGACGGTGGCCTCGCGGGCGAGCCTGCGGCCGTACTCGTCGTCGATGTTGACGACGCCGAGACGGCTGCGTTTCGGCGTGAACAGCTGTGCCTTGGCCCGGAAGTAGTCCTCCATGTCGGAGTGGAACTCCATGTGTTCCGGGCTGAGGTTGGTGAAGACGGCCACGTCGAAGACACAGCCGTCGACCCGGCCGAGGACCAGCGCGTGGCTGGAGACCTCCATGGCGACCGCCTGGACGCCGCGTTCGCGCATGACGGCGAACAGGGCCTGGAGGTCGGTGGCTTCGGGGGTGGTGCGCTCGGACTTGATGCGCTCGTCGCCGATGCGCGTCTCGACGGTGCCGATCAGTCCGGCCGAACGGCCGCCCGTCCGCAGACCGCCCTCGACGAGGTAGGCGGTCGTGGTCTTGCCGGACGTGCCGGTGATGCCGATCTGCAGCAGATCGTGGCCGGGCCGGCCGTAGATCGTGGCCGCCAGTTCGCCCATCCGCGCGCGCGGGTCGTCGACCGTGAGGACCGGCAGGCCCGTGGCGGCGGCGCGTTCGGCGCCGGCCGGGTCGGTGAGCACGGCGACCGCGCCGAGGCCGACGGCCTGGGTGACGAAGTCGGCGCCGTGCGCGCGGGCGCCGGGCAGGGCGGCGTACAGGTCGCCGGGGCGGACGGCCCGCGAGTCGTGGGTGATGCCGGTGACCTCGACGGTGCCGGCCGGTGCGGCGACACCCAGCTGGTCGGCGAGCTCCGCGAGGGGTGTGACGGAGACCCGTTCCGGCCGCGGCGGGCCCGGATATGTCACGGGAACGCCCTTCTGGGTGGTTTGGGACTGATCAGCGTGTGGCACGGCGGTGAGCGTACCGGGCGCACCCGCTCCGGAGCGAAGTGAGGGGCGAGGGACGCTCTGGTCCCCGGGATCGGGGGTGATCGTTGTCACGGGTGGTTCCTGGGTGCTCGGTGCTGAACGGATGGTTCCGGCTGCTCGCCGCTGATCAGGGTTTGAAGGTGACCGGGAGTTTCGCGGGCGGCGTCCCGGTCGGCGGGACCTGGAGGGTCTTCAGGGCGAACTCCATCACCTTCTTGTAGACGGGGCCGCAGATCTGGCCGCCGAAGTAGCTGCCCTTGGTGGCATTCTGGATGGCGCAGTACACGGTGACACGGGGCTTGTCCGCGGGTGCGAATCCGGCGAAGGACGAGGTGTAACCGCGGTACTTGCCAGTGGCCGGATCCACGCGGTTGGCCGTGCCGGTCTTGCCCGCCACCCGGTAGCCGGGGATACGGGCCTTGGTGCCGGTGCCCTCCTCGTCGTCGACGACCGACTCCAGCATCCGGGCGAGCGTCCTGGCCGTCTTCTCGCTGACGACCCGCGTCTTCTCCGGCTTCGGGGCGGGTGTGAAGACGCCGTCGGGCCCCTGCGTGCCGCGCACGAGCGAGGGTTCGACGCGGACGCCGCCGTTGGCGATCGTCGAGTAGACGGACGCCGCCTGCATCGCATTGATGGAGACGCCCTGGCCGAAAGGAATCGTGTACTGCTGCGACGTCGACCAGGTGTCCGGGGAGGCGAGGATGCCCTTGGTCTCGCCGGGGAAGCCGAGCCCGGTGTAGCTGCCGATGCCGAACTTGCGCAGGTACTTGTACAGCACCCGGTTGGCCTCCGCCTGGTTCTTGCCGAGCTGGCCGGTCGCCAGGATGGTGCCGATGTTGCTGGACTTGGCGAGCACGCCGTTGAGCGTCAGGTACCAGGTCTCGTGGTCGATGTCGTCCCGGAAGAGCCGGTCGCCGCGGTGCAGCCGGTTGGGTACGACGACATGCGTGGCCGGCGTGGCGGCGTTCTCCTCCAGTACGGCGGCCATCGACATCACCTTGGCGGTGGAGCCGGGCTCGTAGGCGTCCTGGACGGCCGCGTTGCCCATGGCGGTCGCGTCGGCCGTGGTGAGGTCGTTGGGATCAAAGCCGGGTGAGTTGGCCATGGCGAGGATCTCGCCGGTGGCGGTGTCCTGGACGATCACATAGCCGCGGTCCGCCTTGGACTCCTTCACCTGTTCGGCGATGGCGTTCTGCGCGGCCCACTGGATGTCCCGGTCGATGGTCAGCTCGATGTCGGAGCCGGGCACCGCGGGGGTCTCGGTGGAGCCGACGGTCGGCACCTGGTGGCCGCCGGACTGGGCGTAGCGGATCTTGCCGTCCTCGCCGGCCAGCTGTCCGTTCAGCTGCTGCTCGATGCCTCCGCCGCCCTTGCCCTCGGCGTTGACCCAGCCCAGTATCCCGGCGGCCAGGTCGCCGTTCGGGTACACGCGCTTGCTGCTGGGTTCGGCGAGGACACCGGCGAGGACGTTGACCGTGCTCTTGTCGGTTTCCGCCTTGGCGGAGAGCGCGGTCCTCAGGTCCTTGATCTGCTTCCAGACCTGCGGGGTCTGCCGGCCGGCGAGCTTGACGTAGCGGAGCTTCTTGTCCTCGGGCCGGAGCTTGCGGGCGAGCTCGGCCTGGTCCTGGCCGAGGATCGGGGCGAGGAGGGCGGCCGCCTGCTCGGGCCCGTCGTCGATCTTCAGCTGCGCGGGGGTGAACAGCGTGGGGTCGGCCGTGATGTCGTACGCGTCCACGCTGGTCGCCAGGGCCACGCCGGTGCGGTCGGTGATCTCGCCGCGCTGGGCGGCGAGGGTGTGCACCACGTACCGGTTCCGCTCGGCCTTCGCGGCGTAGGCGCTCGCATCGACGGCCTGCACCTGGAGCAGCCGTACGACGAACACGAGCAGTACGAGGGTCAGCGCCAGGCCGACCAGGCGCAGGCGGGGCCGGGGGCTGCCGAGCCGGATGACGTGCGGGGCCGGAGGGCGGGGCGGGGCCGGACGGCGGGCCGGGCGGGCGCCGGGGCCGGGGCGCCGCGCGCTGCCGGAGCGGTCGGGCCGTGCGGGTCCGGGCACGCGGCGGTGCGGCGCTTCCCTGTCGGTCACTTCCGTCACCTGCCGGGGGTCGTGGTCGGGGTGGAGGTGGAG
>NZ_JBQQCE010000289.1:0-12255 GCF_052245645.1 Streptomyces sp. KR55
ATCCGCGAGGGCGGCAACCGCACCGGCCAGGTCATCGCCGGCCTGGTCAGCTTCTTCAACCCCGGCCTGGTGGTGATCGGCGGCGGGGTGACCGGCCTCGGCCACACCCTGCTCGCCGCGCTCCGCACCCAGGTCTACCGCCAGTCGCTGCCACTGGCGACCGGCAATCTGCCCATCGTTCTGGGGGAGTTGGGCCCCACCGCCGGAGTCATCGGCGCGGCCCGACTGATCAGCGACCACCTGTTCTCACCTGCGTAACGAGACCTCGCACCACAGTTCGCCCAGTACCGCACCCTGCTCTGTTTTGCCCTGCCCTGAACCGGCCCGCACGCCCGCCAAGGGGAACCCACATGGCACCAGAACCACCGCTGCTCAGCATGTCCGGCATCACCAAGTCGTTCCCCGGCGTCCGCGCCCTGGACGGCGTCGACCTCGACGTCCAGGCCGGTGAAGTGCACTGTCTGCTCGGCCAGAACGGCGCCGGGAAGTCCACGCTCATCAAGGTCCTGGCGGGCGCCCACCAGCCCGACGACGGCACGATCCGCTGGCGCGGCGAACCGGTCACCCTCCGCTCGCCCATCGCCGCCATGCGCCTCGGTATCGCCACTATCTACCAGGAACTCGACCTGGTGGAGCACCTGTCGGTGGCCGAAAACGTGCACCTGGGCCATGAACCCACGGCCGCCGGTTTCGTCGTACGACGCAGGACGGCGAAGGCCTCGACGGCGCAGCTGCTGAAACGGCTCGGCCACCCGGAGATCGACCCCGCACGTCTGGTCGGCGAACTGTCGGCGGCCCAGCAGCAGATCGTCTCCATGGCGCGTGCGCTCTCCCACGACGTACGGCTGATCGTGATGGACGAACCGTCCGCCGCGCTCGACCCCGACGAGGTCGACAACCTCTTCCGGATCGTCGGCGACCTCACCGCCGACGGTGTCGCCGTCGTCTACATCTCGCACCGCCTGGAGGAGATCCGCCGCATCGGCGACCGGGTCACCGTGCTGAAGGACGGGCGGGCGGTGGCGGGCGGGCTGCCCGCGAAGTCGACGCCGACGCGTGAGGTGGTGGCGCTGATGACCGGACGCAACGTCGAGTACGTCTTCCCCGACCGGCCGGCCGCACCGGCGCAGGGCGAGCCGCTGCTCGAGGTCCGGGGACTGGCCCGGGACGGCGAGTTCGAGGCGTTCGACCTGAGCGTGCGGCCCGGCGAGATCGTCGGTCTTGCGGGACTCGTCGGCTCCGGGCGCTCCGAGATCCTGGAGACGATCTACGGGGCCCGCAAGCCGAGTTCCGGCCAGGTGCTGGTCGACGGACGGCCGCTGAAGCCCGGCAGCGTCCGCGCCGCCGTCCGCGCCGGACTCGGACTCGCGCCCGAGGAACGCAAGGCGCAGGCCCTGCTGATGCTGGAGTCGGTCACCCGTAACGTCTCGGTCTCCTCCATGTCGCGCTTCTCACGCGGCGGTTGGATCGACCGCGGAGCAGAGCTGGGCGCCGCACGGGCGGCGACCCGCGAACTGTCGCTGCGGCCCGACAACCCCTCCGTGCCGGTGCGCACCCTCTCCGGCGGCAACCAGCAGAAGGCCGTCCTGGCCCGCTGGCTGCTGCGTGGCTGCCGCGTCCTGCTGCTCGACGAACCCACCCGCGGAGTCGACGTGGGCGCCCGCGCCGAGCTGTACGCGGTGGTCCGCCGGCTCGCCGACGAGGGCCTCGCCGTCCTGCTGGTCTCCAGTGAAGTACCCGAGGTGCTGGGCCTCGCCGACCGCGTCCTGGTGCTCCGCGAGGGCCGCGTCGTACACACCGCCCCCGCCCGTGAACTCGACGAACACCGCGTACTCGACCTCGTGATGGAAGGAAGCCCGGCGTCATGACGCAGCCCGTCTCCCCGCCGCGGGGCAGCACCGACAAGGTGCCGCCGGTCGGTCAACTCCCCGCCTGGCGCGGCCTCCTGGCCCGCGCCGATGTCCGCACCCTGTCCCTTCTCGGCGTGCTCGCCGCGCTGGTCGTCATCGGCGGCATCACCAAGCCGGACGAGTTCCTCGACACCCGCAACCTCCAACTCGTCCTCACCCAGGCCTCGGTGATCGGCGTCGTCACCGTCGGCATGACCTTCGTCATCACCTCCGGCGGCATCGACCTCTCCGTGGGCGCGATCGTCGCCCTCGCCTCCGTGTGGGCGACCACCGTCGCCACGCAGGAGTACGGCTTCGGCGGCATTCTCTTCACCTCGGTGCTCGTCGGACTCGGCTGCGGTCTGGTCAACGGACTGCTCATCGCGTACGGCGGGATGGTCCCGTTCATCGCCACCCTCGCCATGCTGGCCTCGGCGCGTGGACTGGCGCTGCAGATCACCGACGGCAAGACGCAGATCGTCACCGTCGACGGCATTCTCGACCTCGGCGAACGCGACGCTTACGTGCTCGGCATCCCGCCGCTCGTCCTGGTCTTCGCCGTAGTCACGGTCATCGGCTGGCTGATCCTGAACCGCACCACCTTCGGCCGCCGCACGGTCGCCGTCGGCGGCAACGCGGAGGCGGCCCGGCTGGCCGGCATCGACGTCCGCCGCCAGCGGCTCTACCTCTACCTGCTGTCCGGCCTGTGCTGCGGTATCGCCGCCTTCCTGCTGATCATCCTGTCCGGCTCCGGTCAGAACACCAACGGCAACCTCTACGAACTCGACGCCATCGCCGCCGCGATCATCGGCGGCACGCTGCTCAGCGGCGGTCGCGGCACCATCGTCGGCTCCGTGCTCGGCGTCCTGATCTTCACCACGATCACCAACATCTTCGCCCTGAACAACCTGCAGAGCGACGTTCAGCAGATCGCCAAGGGCGCGATCATCGTCGCCGCCGTGCTGGTCCAGCGCCGTACCGCGAGCACGACCTGAGGAAAGGGTTCACCGCCATGTCACAGCTCCCCACACGCAGAGGACTGCTCTTCGGGACCGCCGCCGTCTCGGCCGGTGCCCTCCTCGCAGGTTGCACGAGTAACGAGCCCAAGGAGCAGGGCGAGGCCGCCGACAGCAACCAGCCGGCCGCCGACGACCAGCCGGGCAAGCAGGTCACCATCGGATTCGCCGGCCCGCAGGCCGACCACGGCTGGCTCAACGCGATCAACGAGAACGCCAAGAGCCGCGCCGAGAAGTACGAGGACGTGACCCTGGAGATCACCGAGGGTTCCAACGACACGGCCGCGCAGATCGGCCAGATCGAAACGCTGATCAACAAGAAGGTCGACGTCCTGGTCGTGCTGCCCGCCGACGGCAAGGCGCTCACCCAGGTCGGGCTCAAGGCGATGCGGGCCGGGATCCCGGTGGTCAACCTGGACCGGATCTTCAACACCCCGCAGGCGTACCGCTGCTGGATCGGCGGCGACAACTACGGCATGGGCCTCAACGCCGGCCACTACATCGGTGAGCAGCTCAAGGACAAGCCCAACGCCCGGGTCATCGAACTGGCGGGGCTGGACAACCTGGAACTGACCCAGCAGCGCACCAAGGGCTTCGACGACGCGCTGAAGAACTACCCCAACATCCGGAAGGTGGCCCGCCAGGCCGCCGAGTTCACCGTCGAGTCCGGGCAGGCCAAGATGGCCCAGCTCCTCCAGGCGCAGTCGAAGTTCGACGCCCTGTGGAACCACGACGACGACCAGGGCGTGGGCGCGCTGCGCGCCATCGAGCAGGCCGGCCGCGACGACTTCCTGATGGTCGGCGGCGCGGGTGCGCTCTCCGCGTTCCAGGCCATCGAGCGCGACGACGGCGTCCTGAAGGCGACCGTCCTCTACCCGCCCACCATGGCCGCCTCCGCGATCGACCTCGCCCGCGCCCTCGGCCAGGGCAAGGGCGTCGGCGGCCTCGCCGAGTACGAGATCCCGGCGTCGATCACGCTCTACTCGGCCGTCGTCGACAAGACCAACGTCGACCAGTACATGTCCACCGGCTTCCAGTGAGGCGCCCTGTACGACGGCCCGACCGCACGTCTCGGTCGGGCCCCACCCCCCACTGCGCCACGACGACGAGGAGGACATCCATATGGCACAGCCGCAAACGTCCGAAGGGGCCGAGTCCGAGAAGCCTCCGCTGCGCATCGGCATGGTCGGCTACGCCTTCATGGGCGCCACCCACTCCCAGGGCTGGCGCACCGTGGGCCACGTCTTCGACCTGCCCCGGCGCCCGGTGCTGGCCGCGATCTGCGGGCGGGACGCGACCGCCGTGCGGGCGGCGGCCGACCGGCACGGCTGGGCGGCGGCCGAGACCGAGTGGCGTGCCCTGATCGCCCGCGACGACGTCGACCTGGTCGACATCTGCACCCCCGGCGACAGCCACGCCGAGATCGCCCTGGCCGCGCTCGCCGCCGGCAAGCACGTCCTGTGCGAGAAGCCCCTCGCGAACACCGTCGAGGAGGCCGAGACGATGGCGGCCGCCGCCGAAGCCGCGTACGAGCGTGGCCAGTTGGCGATGGTCGGCTTCAACTACCGCCGCCTTCCTGCCACCGCGCTGGCCCGCCGGATGGTCGCCGAGGGCCGGATCGGCACCCTGCGGCACGTCCGCGTGACGTACCTCCAGGACTGGCTGGTCGACCCGCAGGCCCCGCTGACCTGGCGGCTGCGCAAGGAACTGGCCGGCTCCGGCTCGCTCGGCGACCTCGGGGCCCACATCGTCGACCTGGCGCAGTACCTGGCCGGCGAGCAGCTGACCGGGGTCTCCGCGCTCACCGAGACGTTCGTACGGGAGCGCCCGCTGCCCGGCGGCTCCGCGCGAGGCCTGTCCGCGGTCACGGCCGCCGGCACCGGACAGGTGACCGTCGACGACGCCGCCCTGTTCACCGCCCGCTTCACCTCGGGCGCGCTCGCCTCCTTCGAGGCCACCCGGTACGCCACCGGCCGCAAGAACGCCCTGCGCATCGAACTCAACGGCGAACGCGGCTCGTTGGCCTTCGACCTGGAGCGGCTCAACGAGCTCTGGTACCACGACGGCACCGAACCCGACGCACACGCCGGCTTCCGCCGCATCCTCGTCACCGAGCCCGACCACCCCTACCTGGAGGCCTGGTGGCCGCCGGGCCACGGCCTCGGCTACGAGCACAGCTTCGTCCACCAGGCCCGCGACCTGGTCCACGCCGTCGCCGAGGGCCGCCGGCCCGAACCCTCCTTCGCCGACGGGCTCCAGGTGCAGCGCGTCCTCGCGGCGGTGGAGGAGAGCGCCCAGAAGAACTCCGTCTACACACCGATAGCGGTCTGATATCGAGGAGCCCCTGCCATGCCCCGCACCTTCACGCTCTTCACCGGCCAGTGGGCCGACCTGCCGCTCGAGGAGGTCTGCCGTCTCGCCCGTGACTTCGGCTACGACGGACTGGAACTCGCCTGCTGGGGCGACCACTTCGAGGTCGACAAGGCGCTGACCGATCCCGCGTACCTCGAATCCCGGCATGCGCTGCTGGACAAGTACGGCCTGAAATGCTGGGCCATCTCCAACCACCTGGTCGGCCAGGCCGTCTGCGACGCCATCATCGACGAACGTCACCAGGCCATCCTGCCCGCCCGCATCTGGGGCGACGGCGACGCCGAGGGCGTACGGCAGCGGGCCGCCGCCGAGATCGCCGACACCGCGCGCGCCGCGGCCGCGTTCGGCGTCGACACCGTCATCGGCTTCACCGGCTCCGCCATCTGGCACCTGGTCGCGATGTTCCCGCCCGCCCCCGAGTCGATGATCGAACGCGGCTACGAGGACTTCGCCGAGCGCTGGAACCCGATCCTGGACGTCTTCGACGCCGAGGGCGTGCGGTTCGCCCACGAGGTCCACCCCAGCGAGATCGCGTACGACTACTGGACGACGCAGCGGGCGCTGGAGGCGGTCGACCGCCGTCCCGCCTTCGGGCTGAACTTCGACCCCTCGCACTTCGTCTGGCAGGACCTCGACCCCGTCGGCTTCCTGTGGGACTTCCGCGACCGGATCTACCACGTCGACTGCAAGGAGGCCCGCAAGCGCCTCGACGGGCGCAACGGCCGGCTCGGCTCCCACCTGCCGTGGGGCGACCCGCGCCGCGGCTGGGACTTCGTGTCCGCCGGACACGGGGACGTCCCCTGGGAGGACGTCTTCCGGATGCTGCGCTCCATCGACTATCAGGGCCCCATCTCGGTCGAGTGGGAGGACGCTGGCATGGACCGGCTCCAGGGCGCCCCCGAGGCGCTGACCCGCCTCAAGGCGTACGACTTCGAGCCGCCCAGCGCGTCCTTCGACGCCGCGTTCAACAGCTGATCCGCGCGCCCGACGGCAGGTCGGGGACGGGGGCCGGAACGTCCGCCGGCCCCCGGTCCGACCTGCCCGGATCCTGCTTTGTCCTGAGTCGGGAAAAAGTTCAACAAGTCCTGACTCAAGGGGTGTTCGCCCCGGACAAACGCGGTTACTTTCCCTGAAGTGTTCAGGCCCCCCACGCCTCCGGGGTGACGGCGCACCCCGGCGCCCGCACCGCACGTCTTCGCACCCGTTCCGTACGGCCCACCCCGTTCCCGGAGGGACTTCGTGCACAGAAGCAGACTCAAAGGCACCAGGACCACGAGGCGTCCCAGACTCCGCACCACCCTCGCCCTGTTCACCGGCCTGATGCTGGCCGTGGGCGCCCCGGCGACCGTCGCCGGCGCCCACCCCGGCCAGCTGGAAAACGACGAACCGGCAGCCGCCGAGGGGCAGTTCCAGCAGGTACCGCTCGCCAAGGGCGAGCCCGAGATGGGCGAGCCGATGTCGCTCGCCGTGCTCCCGGACCGCAGCGTCCTGCACACCGCGCGCGACGGCACGCTGCGCCTCACCGACCAGGGCGGCGTCACCAAGGTCGCCGGCAAGATCCCCGTCTACACCCATGACGAGGAGGGCCTGCAGGGCGTCGGCATCGACCCGGACTTCGAGAACAACCGGGCGATCTACCTCTACTACGCCCCGCCGCTCGACACCCCCGCGGGCGACGCCCCGGAGAACGGCACCGCCGAGGACTTCAAGAAGTTCGACGGCGTCAACCGCCTTTCCCGCTTCGTCCTCAACCCCAACGGCACGCTGGACATGGCCAGCGAGAAGAAGGTCCTCGACGTCGCAGCCTCCCGCGGCATCTGCTGCCACGTCGGCGGCGACATCGACTTCGACGCCGAGGGCAACCTCTACCTGTCCACCGGCGACGACACCAACCCCTTCGCCTCCGACGGTTTCACACCGATCGACGAGCGGCCGGACCGCAACCCGGCCTTCGACGCCCGCCGCAGCGCCGGCAACACCAACGACCTGCGCGGCAAGATCCTCCGCATCAAGGTCGCCGAGGACGGCTCGTACACCATCCCGGAGGGCAACCTCTTCGCCCCGGGCACCGAGAAGACCCGTCCCGAGATCTACGCGATGGGCTTCCGCAACCCGTTCCGGATGAACATCGACGAGAAGACCGGCACTGTCTACGTGGGCGACTACGGCCCCGACGCGGGCGCCGCCGACCCGAACCGGGGCCCGGGGGGACAGGTCGAGTTCGCCAAGGTCACCAAGGCAGCCAACTTCGGCTGGCCGTTCTGCACCGGCGACAACGACGCCTACATCGACTACGACTTCGCCACCGGCGCCTCCGGTGAGAAGTTCGACTGCGCCGCGCCGAAGAACACGTCCCCGCACAACACCGGTCTCACCGATCTGCCGCCCGCGCAGGCCGCCTGGATCCCGTACGACGGCGATTCCGTGCCCGAGTTCGGTAGCGGCTCCGAGTCCCCGATGGGCGGCCCGGTCTACCGCTACGACCCCGAACTCGACTCCAAGGTGAAGTTCCCCGAGGAGTTCGACGGCGACTTCTTCGCGGGTGAGTTCGGCCGCCGCTGGATCAAGCGGATCGAGCAGAACGAGGACGGCTCCGTCGCGAAGATCAACGACTTCCCGTGGACCGGCACCCAGATCATGGACATGGAGTTCGGCCCCGACGGCGCGCTCTACGTCCTCGACTACGGCGTCTCCTGGTTCCAGGGCGACGAGAACTCCGCGCTGTACCGGATCGAGAACGCCGAGGACGGCTTTTCCCCGATCGCCGAGGTGAGCGCCGACAAGACGTCCGGCGCGGTCGGCCTGAAGGTCGCCTTCACCGCCACCGCCAAGGACGCCGACTCCCCGGAGCTCACCTACAGCTGGGACTTCGGCGACGGCACCAAGGGCGAGGGCCTCACCCCCACCCACCAGTACAAGAAGGCCGGCACCTACGCCGCCACCTTCACCGCCAAGGACCCCGAGGGCAACACCGGCAACGCCAGCGTCCGGATCGTGGTCGGCAACACCGAGCCCAAGGTGAAGATCGATGTTCCGGGCAACGGCAGCCTGGCCGCCTTCGGCGAACCCGTCCCGTTCAAGGTGACCGTCACCGACCCCGAGGAGACCATCGACTGCTCCAAGGTCAAGGTCGCCTACAGCCTCGGCCACGACTCCCACGCCCACGAGCTGACCAGCGAGACGGGCTGTGAGGGCACCCTGAAGCCGCCCGCCGGAGATGGCGGTCACGACCCCAACGCCAACATCTACGGCGTCGTCGGCGCCAGCTACACCGACGGCGGGGCAGGCGGCCAGGAGGCCCTGACCGGCACCGCGCGCACCGTGCTCCAGCCGCTGCACCGCCAGGCCGAGCACTTCACCACCCAGTCGGGCGTGAGGACGTACGACAAGACCGGCGCCAACGGCGGCAAGACCGTCGGCGACATCAACGACGGCGACTGGATCTCCTTCAGCCCCTACCGGCTCGACGGGCAGAAGAAGATGACCGTACGGGCCTCCTCCGGCGGCGCCGGCGGCTACATCGAACTGCGCACCGGCTCGCCCGACGGGCCGCTGCACGGCTCGGCCTACATCCCGCCGACCGGCAGCTGGGAGACCTTCCAGAACGTCGACGTGCCGCTGCAGGCACTGCCCGGACGCACCACGGAGATCTACCTGGTCTTCAAGGGCGGCGACGGCGCGCTGTACGACGTGGACGACTTCGAGTTCTCCACCGAGCCGTTCAAGGACGGCAAGAAGGTCCTGGTCTTCTCCAAGACGGCGGGCTTCCGGCACGACTCCATCCCGGCCGGCATCGCCGCCCTGAAGGAGCTCGGCGCCCCGGCCGGCATCACGGTCGACGCGACCGAGGAGCCCCGGCAGTTCACCGCGGCCAACCTCGCCAAGTACGACGCGGTGGCCTTCCTGTCCACCACCGGCGACGTCCTCAACGCGGACCAGCAGAAGGCGTTCGAGGACTACGTCGCGGGCGGCGGCGGCTACATGGGCATCCACGCCGCCGCCGACACCGAGTACGACTGGGAGTTCTACGGCGGTCTCGTCGGCGCCTACTTCGCCGGGCACCCGGCCATCCAGAAGGCCACCGTGCGCGTCGAGGACCACGACCACCCGTCCACCGCGCACCTGGACGACGCGTGGGAGCGCACCGACGAGTGGTACAACTACCGCACCAACCCGCGGGAGCAGGCCAAGGTCCTCGCCACCCTCGACGAGACGACGTACCAGGGCGGCACCATGAAGGGCGACCACCCGATCGCCTGGTGCCAGAGCTACGGCGGCGGCCGCTCCTTCTACACCGGCGGCGGCCACACCAAGGAGTCCTACGCCGAGGAGGCCTTCCGCGCCCATCTGCTCGGCGGTCTGCAGTACGCCACCGGCCAGGTCAAGGCCGACTGCAAGCCGAGCACGGGCTACCGGAAGATTTTCAACGGCCAGACCCTGGACGGCTGGAAGCAGGCCGGCCCCGGCAAGTTCAACGTCAAGGACGGCACCCTGGAGTCCGAGGGCGGCATGGGTCTGCTCTGGTACCAGGCCAAGGAGCTTCAGTCGTACTCCCTCAAGCTCGACTGGAAGATGCAGGGCGACGACAACTCCGGTGTCTTCGTGGGCTTCCCGGCCTCCGACGACCCCTGGTCCGCGGTGAACAAGGGCTACGAGATCCAGATCGACGCCACGGACGCGCCCGACCGCACCACGGGCTCCGTCTACTCGTTCCAGTCGGCGGACATCGAGGCCCGTGACGAGGCCCTGCTGCCGCCCGGCCAGTGGAACTCCTACGAGATCAAGGTCCAGGGCGAACGCCTCCAGGTGTTCCTCAACGGAGTCAAGATCAACGACTTCACCAACACGGACCCCGAGCGGAGCCTGACCGACGGCTACATCGGCCTCCAGAACCACGGCGCCGACGACCAGGTCTCCTTCCGCGACATCCAGCTGAAGGAACTGCCCGCCCAGGGCGACTAGAACGGCGGCGGGCGGAGGACGCCGGACCTCCGCCCGCTGTCCCGCCGGGCCCCGCGCCCGGCACCCCGCTCGTCCACTCCCGGCGCTCGCACCCGGTTCGCGTACGACAAGGAGGCTGCCCATGTCCGCCGAACCGTCTCTCCCCACCCCCTCCCCGGCCCCGCGCTTCGGCGTCTGGCTCATCGGGGCGCGCGGATCCGTGGCCACGACCGCGATCGCGGGCTGCGCCGCCGTCACCGCCGGGCTCCACCCGCCGACCGGTATGGTCACCGAAATCCCTCCCTTCACCTCGTGCGGTCTGCCATCGTTGTCGTCCCTCGTCTTCGGCGGTCACGACACCGTCGACTGCCCGCTGCCCAAACGCGCCGAACACCTCGCCGCCGGCGGCGTCCTGCCGCACGGTCTGCCCTCCGCCGTGCACGCCGAACTTGTCGCCGCCGACCGGGAGATCAGGCCCGGCGGCCCCCTGCCCGGCGACACGGACGGCGGCTCGGGCCGCACCCACGACGAACTGATCGACGTGTTCGCGGCCGACATCCGCGACTTTGTGCGCCGCCAGGGCCTTTCGGGCGCCGTCGTGGTGAACGTCGCCTCCACCGAGCCCGCTCCCACCGACGGCACGCTGCCCCCCAGCTCCCTCTACGCGGCTGCCGCCCTGCGCGCCGGCTGCCCCTACGTCAACTTCACCCCCTCCACGGGCCTGCACCACCCGGCGCTCGCCGACGAGGCCGCGACGGCCTCCGTCCCCCACGCGGGCCGCGACGGCAAGACCGGGCAGACCCTGCTGCGCTCCGTGCTCGGCCCGATGTTCCTGCAGCGCGCCCTCGCCGTGCGCGCCTGGTCCGGCACCAACCTCCTGGGCGGCGGGGACGGTGCCGCCCTCGCCGACCCCGCGGCCGCCGCCGCCAAGAACGCCGGCAAGGAACGCGTCCTCGCCGACACCCTCGGCGCCGCTCCCCAGGGCGAGGTCCACATCGACGACGTGCCCGCGCTCGGCGACTGGAAGACGGCCTGGGACCACATCGCCTTCGACGGCTTCCTCGGCTCCCGCATGATTCTGCAGACCATCTGGCAGGGCTGCGACTCGGCGCTCGCCGCCCCGCTCGTCCTCGATCTGGCCCGTCTGGTCGCCCGCGCCCAGGAGAAGGGTCTGACCGGTCCGCTGGGCGAGCTGGGCTTCTACTTCAAGGACCCGGTCGGGGACAGCCCGTCGTCACTGGCCGAGCAGTATGCGGAGCTGAGGGGCTTTGCCGAGCGGCTGCGGGACGGCGCCGGTGATCGCGGGGTGCAGCGGTGAGCCGCACGGTGGCCACAGCGCAGGACACGCCCGCGTCGACGGGGGTGACGGCGGCGGGCCCGGCCCCCGAGGACGCCGCCTCGCTCCCCGGCGGCGCCGCGCCCCGCACACCCCGCCCCCGCTCCGGCCGCGCGGGCGCCTGGGCCGAACTGCTGCGCCTGCCCGCGCTGTTCACCGTCCCCGGCGACGCCCTGGCCGGCGCGGCGGCGGCCGGGGTGCGCTCCGGGCCCCGCACCCTGCTCGCCATCGGGTCCTCCCTGTGCCTGTACGAGGCCGGCATGGCCCTGAACGACTGGGCGGACCGCGCGGAGGACGCCGTGGAGCGTCCCCACCGCCCGCTTCCGTCCGGCCGCATCCGCCCGGCCGCCGCCCTCACCGCGGCCTGTGGCCTCACCGGCGCCGGTCTGGTGCTCGCCGCCCGTGCCGGCCGGCCCGCCCTCGCGGTGGCCGCGCCGCTGGCGGCGACCGTCTGGGCCTACGACCTCGCCCTCAAGCACACGCCCGCCGGCCCGGTGGCCATGGCCGCCGCCCGCGGACTCGACCTGCTCCTGGGCGCGGCCGCCACCGGCGGCGGCACCCGGGCCGCACTGCCCTCCGCCGCGCTGCTCGGCAGCCACACCCTCGCGGTCACGGCCGTCTCCCGCCGGGAGACCACCGGCGGTTCGGCCCTGGCCCCGCTGGCGGCCCTCGCGACGACGGGCGCGCTGACCCGGCTGGT
>NZ_JBQQCE010000029.1:0-37694 GCF_052245645.1 Streptomyces sp. KR55
GTAGAGCAGCGCGTTGTAGCCGGTCCAGCGCCAGATGACGATCGTGGAGACCGCGACCTGCGAGGCCCACTTGTCGTTCTGCCAGTCGATGTTGTCGATGCCGACGAGGTTCAGCGCCCAGTTGATCATGCCGTAGTCACGGCCGAACAGCAGGACGAAGACGAGCGATGCGGCGGCGATCGACGTCGCGTACGGGGCGAGCATCGCGACCCGGTAGAAGGTCGAGGCGCGCAGCTTGTAGTTGAGGATGTGCGCGAGGCCCATCGCCATCAGCAGCTGCGGGACCGTCGAGATGATCCCGATGGTCAGCGTGTTCTTCGCCGCGTTCCAGAAGAAGTCGTCGTCGAAGATGCGCGTGTAGTTGCGCAGCCCCACCCAGCTCATGTCGGTGGGCGCGGTCAGCTCCACCGCGTGCAGCGAGGCCCAGCCGGTGTAGATCAGCGGGAACAGGCCGAACGCGAGGAACAGCAGGAAGAACGGCGAGACGAAGGCGTACGGGCTCCAGCGCACGTCCCGCTGCCAGCGGCGGGACAGCCGGGCTCGGCGGCGTTCGTCGGCCGGGGGCCCCGCGGGCGGGCGGGCCGGGGCCGCGCCCCCCTCGGCGGGGGGCGCGGCAGCGGTTTCGTGCCCAGTGGTCATACGGGTCACTGGTCCAGGTTGTTGTCGATGGTCTTGACGGCGTTGTTCCAGGCTTCCTCGGGAGACTTGCCCTGGGTCACCAGGATGACGCCGTTGTCGGTCAGGCCCTGCTGGATGATCTGGTCCTTCGGGCCGATCGTCTGGACCGGGATGTTCTCGGCGGCCTGGGCGAAGATCGTGCCGATCGGCGCGTCACCGGTCATGTCGTTCTTCGCGCTCTTCACCTCGGTCGAGTCGTACGCGGCCGGGGTGCTCGGGAAGCTGCCCTGTACGCCGAACAGCTTGGCCTGCTGCTCGGGCGCGGTCAGCCAGGCGGCCAGCTTCGCCGCCTCCTCGGTGTTCTTGCCGGACTTGGGCACGGTCAGGAAGGAGCCGCCCCAGTTGCCGGACTTCGGCGCCTGGGCGATCTCCCACTTGCCGGCCGACTCGGGCTTCGACTTGCCCTTGATGTAGCCGAGCATCCACGGCGGGCAGGACATCGCGGCGAACTTGCTGTTGGCGATCGTCGTGTCCCAGGCCGGCTGGAACTGCGTCTGGTTGCCGATCAGTCCGTCCTCGGCGGCCTGCGCGGTGAGGTCGAAGGCGTCCTTCACGGCCGGGTTCGTCTTGTAGATGACCTTGCCGGAGGAGTCGTAGAACCGGTCCTTCTCACCGCTGAGGATCGCCTGGATCAGTCCGCCGGGGGAGTCCAGGAAGGTGGTGCCCTTGGGCGCCTTGTCCTGGTACTGCTTGCCGACGTCGACGAACTTGTCCCAGCTGCCGGCCCACAGCTTGCCGACTTCCTCACGGTCGGTGGGCAGACCGGCCGCCTTGAACAGGTCCGTGCGGTAGCAGATGGCCATCGGGCCGATGTCGGTGCCGACACCGATGGTCTGGCCGTCCTTGGTGGTGGCCTGCTGCCACTTCCACTCGAGGTAGTCGCTCTTCTTGCCGTACTTCGACAGGTCGAGCAGCTTGTCCGACTGGGTCTCGACGATCTCGGCGATGTTGCCGACCTCGACCATCTGGATGTCCTGGAGGCCGCTGTTGGTGGTGAGGTGGTTGATCAGCGCCGGGTAGTAGTTCTCGTTCCGCTCCACGACGGTCTGCTGGATGTCGATGTCCGGGTGGAGCTTCTCGTACTCCTTGTACAGGCCAGACTCCTCGAAGCCGGCGGTGCCGAAGAGCCCGAGGGTGATCTTGGTCTTGCCGCCGCCGCCCTCCGACGACGAGCCTCCCTCGTCGTTTCCGTCGTCGGCACAGCCGGCCAGCAGCCCGGCGCCCAGCGACGCGACGGCCGCGAGGACCACCACCCTGCGACGGGCGGTTCGGGTACGTGCTCGCATTGCGTCCTCCTGTTGCCCTGACGTGCCGACCCCCCGGCCAACTGCATTGTTGGGCCCGTTAGTTCTCGCTGCGGCTCGGGCGGGGAACGTGCGGGATGTGTATGTGTCAGGTACCGTGGGAGCGCTCCCACAAGTGATGTGTTGAAGAGTCGTCGGTTCCAGCGGGGGTGTCAAGGGAGCGGACAGGGCGAGATGCGTTCAGTTATCGGGCTGTTAACTGGAGGCCGTTCAGGCCGAAGCGGGGGTCCGGGGGCGGCAGCCCCCAGGGGCGGTCACCGCAACAGACGGAGCTGTTACATTCCAGGTCAGCTTGACAAACGGCGGCGAAAGGCGGAGCCCATGGTGCGGAGCCGGAGCGGTGGCCGGCCGACCCTGGAGGAGGTCGCCGCGCGTGCCGGTGTGGGCCGCGGCACGGTCTCCCGGGTGATCAACGGCTCGCCCCGGGTCAGCGACGCGACCCGCGCCGCCGTGGAGGCGGCGGTCGCCGAGCTCGGTTACGTCCCGAACACGGCCGCCCGCGCCCTGGCCGCCAACCGCACGGACGCGATCGCCCTCGTCGTCCCCGAGCCGGAGACCCGGTTCTTCGCGGAACCGTACTTCTCGGACATGCTGAAGGGTGTCGGCGCCGAGCTGTCCGACACGGAGATGCAGCTGCTGCTGATCTTCGCCGGCAGCGACCGGGAGCGGCAGCGGCTCGCCCAGTATCTGGCGGCGCACCGGGTGGACGGCGTCCTGCTGGTCTCGGTGCACGCCGACGACCCCCTGCCGGATCTGCTGGCCCAGCTGGAGATCCCGGCGGTGATCAGCGGCCCGAGATCGGCGCAGGAGACGCTGACCTCCGTCGACTCGGACAACTACGGCGGCGCCCGCTCGGCCGTCGAGCACCTGCTGGACCGGGGCCGCCGCCGCATAGCCCACATCACCGGCCGCCTGGACGTGTACGGCGCCCAGCGGCGTATCGACGGCTACCGCGAGGCGCTGCATGACGCGGGCCACGCGGTGGACGAGGACCTGATCGAGCCGGGTGACTTCACCGAGGAGGGCGGCCGGCGCGCGATGACCGAGCTGCTGGCCCGCTGCCCCGACCTGGACGCGGTCTTCGCCGCCTCGGACGTCACGGCGGCCGGCGCCCGCCAGGTCCTGCGCGAGGCGGGCCGCCGTATCCCCGAGGACGTCGCCCTCGTCGGCTACGACGACTCCGCCATCGCCCGCCATATGGAACCGCCGCTGACCAGCGTCCGCCAGCCCATAGAGGAGATGGGCCGCAGGATGATCGACCTGTTGCTGGCCGAGATCGCGGACCGGCGGCCCGCAGTGTCCCGGGGGCTGGAGCGGCGGCAGGTGGTGCTGGCCACGGAGCTGGTGGAGCGGACGTCGTCGTAGCGGCCGGGCGTGCGCCGGGTGAGTCAGGCCCGGGCGCGCGGACGGCCGGTCGGAGCGCGCGCCCCCGGGGGTCGTGCTTAAGATCCGTGCGTGGCACATACCTTCGAAGAACTTGTGGAGATGCAACGCGCCGCGGACGAGGCGCACGCGAAGGTCCTGGAGCTTCGGGACGCCTACGGTCCGCCGACCCAGAAGGGAGGCTGGACCGAGGTCCAGACCGAGACGTACGAGACGGCGTGGCGCGCCTGGCGCGATCTCGACCGCGACCTCGGCGCCACCGTCTCCGAGTATGCGAAGGAAGTGGGGCGGACGCGGCCGGAGATCGAGGCGGAACTGAGGAAGATCCTGCCGGATCCGGAATCGGGCCGGGGAACGACCGAGGGCTGACCCCTTTTCAGGGATCAGCCCTCGGTCCTCAAGGGTGAGTGACGGGACTCGAACCCGCGGCATCCTGGACCACAACCAGGTGCTCTACCAGCTGAGCTACACCCACCATGACCGGCGGTTCTCGCAGTGGTTTCCCCGACCGGCCGAGAAAAAGTGTACAGGGTCCGCAGGGGTGCTCGCGCCCGGCTTTCCGGGGCCCCCTCCGTGGGCCCCGTCGGCGCCTACTGCGCGGGCAGGACGTGCTTCGCGGCGATCGCTCTGGCGGTGTCCGAGTCCGGGCCGGGCTGCGGTACGAAGATGGCCTCGCGGTAGTAGCGCAGTTCCGCGATGGATTCGCGGATGTCGGCAAGGGCGCGGTGGTTGCCGTTCTTCTCCGGGCTGTTGAAATACGCCCTCGGGTACCAGCGCCGGGCCAGCTCCTTGATGCTGGACACGTCGACGATCCGGTAGTGGAGGTAGTTCTCCAGGGTCGGCATGTCGCGCAGCAGGAAGCCGCGGTCCGTGCCGACGGAGTTGCCGCACAGCGGGGCCTTGCCGGGCTCCTTGACGTGTTCGCGTACATACGCCAGGACCTGCTCCTCGGCGTCCGCCAGCGTCGTGCCGTTCGGCAGCTCGGCGAGCAGGCCGGACGCGGTGTGCATCTGACGTACCACTTCCGGCATCGTCTCCAGCGCGGAGTCCGGCGGACGGATGACGATGTCGACACCGTCGCCGAGTACGTTCAGCTCGGAGTCGGTGACGAGGGCGGCCACCTCGATGAGCGCGTCGTCGGACAGCGAGAGGCCGGTCATCTCGCAGTCGATCCACACCATGCGATCGTTCATGCGACCACCCTAAAGCCGACGTCCGTTTATGAGGTCCCCGCGTCGGTGCCGGTCTCGCCGGGGGCTGCGGCCGCCAGGCCCCCGCTTTCGGCCCGGACGGCCTCGTCTTCGAATGCGGCACCTGTTGATTTCTGTCGGCCTGCGCCGAAAAGTGTGGCGGGGTCCACAGGGCGTTGCTGCCCCGTGGACCCCGTTTTACGTGATCACGTCCCGCTGCGCTGTCCCGGCAGGCTTGCCCGGGCGTATGCGTCCCGGGCGTGGTCGGGCGACAGGGGCGCCGATGAACCGACCGTGCTCGCGGCCGTGCGGCGGGTCTGGAGCGGGACCGGGGCCTCCGGGTGCAGGGGCGCGGCCGGAGGGCCCGCCTGAGCCGGCGGTCCGGTCATTGGTGGGGGCGGGCTGGTCGGGCCCTCGCTGTCCGACGGGCGGTCGGACTGCGGGCGCCGGGCGCGGTACGCCGCCCGGTACGCGGCCGGGGACGAGCCCAGCTGGCGGCGGAAGTGGCCGCGCAGGGCGACCGGCGAGCGGAAGCCGCAGCGGCCCGCCACCTCGTCCACCGAGTAGTCCGACGTCTCCAGCAGGCGCTGCGCCTGCAGCACTCGCTGGGTGATCAGCCACTGCAGCGGCGCGCTGCCCGTCAGTGAGCGGAACCGGCGGTCGAAGGTGCGCCGGCTCATGTAGGCACGCGCGGCCAGCGTCTCCACGTCGAACTGCTCGTGGAGGTGTTCCAGCGCCCAGGCGACGACCTCGGCGAGTGGGTCGGCGCCGATTTCCTCTGGTAAAGACCGATCGAGGTAGCGCTCCTGACCGCCGCTCCGGCGCGGGGGGACCACCAGACGCCGGGCCAGCGCGCCGGCCGCCTCGTTGCCGTGGTCCGTCCGCACGATGTGCAGACACAGGTCGATCCCCGCCGCGGTGCCCGCGGAGGTCAGTACGTCTCCGTCGTCGACGAACAGCTCACGCGGGTCGACGTGCACCGACGGGTAGCGCTTGGCCAGGGTCGGTGCGTACATCCAGTGGGTCGTGGCCGGGCGGCCGTCCAGCAGGCCGGCGGCGGCCAGCACGAACGCGCCGGTGCACAGACCCACGATGCGGGCGCCCTCCTCGTGCGCCCGGCGCAGCGCGTCGAGCGCCTCCTCCGGTGGCGGTGAAGTGATCGAACGCCAGGCCGGCACGACCACCGTGCCCGCCCGGGCGATCGCCTCCAGGCCATGCGGTGCGCTGAGTTCCAGGCCCCCTGTGGTCCGCAGTGGGCCTTCCTCGCCGCCGCACACCAGCAGTCGGTAGCGCGGCACGCCGGCGTCCTGGCGGTCGATCCCGAACACCGACAGCGGTATGGAACTCTCGAAGATGGGGCCGCCGCTGAACAGCAGCACCGCGACGATCTCCTTGCGGCGTCGCCCGGAGAGTTTCCGGACTGCGGCATCGGGCGCGGCGGTGGAGTCGTGGCTCATACTGCTAAGCCCCCCTTGGTGGTCGCGGCTCCTCGGTTGTGTCGCTCCTGCACGTTTCCCCTTGGTCCTGCACGAGTCCCCCGCCGTAGACAGTCAAGATCGAATCTACTGTGTTCCGCCGTGCCGGCGTGGCCAGTTCATCACCCGGCACATTGTCGACTTGGCAACTTGGCGTAAAGCATTCGATCACGAAGCGTTGCACTCCCGGGCCGTGCAGGGAAGTGCGCCTTGTAGCAGTGGCCAATCCACGTAGGGTGCGCGAGCCCCCCGAGACCCTTTCCGTGCAGGTCGAACGGGGGTTGGGGGGTGCTTGGGGCCGGTGATGCACACCCTTGAGAAGTTGGCTGAAAAGATACGGGCGCGTGCGCGGAAACCGGTCAACCGGCCGGAGTATTTCCGCCTGACCGGCGTCCGCCCCGGTGCGCCCCCGGTCCGGTCCGGTGATGCCGGCCCCGCTGGGGCGCGCCCTCCTCGGCGAGCAACCGGGCGCCGCGCTCCGAGCGGCGCAGCAGGAGCCGGCAGACGGCGGTGACGGCTGCGAGACCGAGGGCGGTGCCGGCGGTGCCGGCCAGGGAGGTGCCGTACCAGAGCAGGACCACCGGGACGAGGACGCAGCTGAAGGCGGCCCAGCGGATCAGGTCGGTCACCGGGTCCGGGCCGGGCGGGGTCCCGGGGTGCGCCTCGGGGGGCGTGGGGGGTGCGGACATCGGGCTCCCTGTGGCGATGGTCACGGGGTTCAACGCCTGTTCGACCGGTCGGTCACTCCCGGCTCCGGGCGGGGCCTGATCCGGGTCGTCGCCGGGCGGAAGCCGCACCCTCATGTAATTGAACGCTGTGCAAACCGCCTGTACGGGGCAGCAACCATTGCGTTACGGGCGCCCCCTCGTGCATGCTCCGGGGAACCCGCCGCGGACGTGCGCGGGATCTGGGCTAAGGAGGCGTGCCGCCGTACCCTTGAGGGTATGGGGTTGGGAAGATGATTCCCGGACACAGCTCCGCCGCACACTGTCGTCCCTCCCATAAAGGATCACAACGCCGAGACAGCCATGGCCGGTCACGAATTCTTCGAACCCGCGGACCGCAAGCGGCCGGTCGCCGACCCGACGGCGGCCGATCCCCTGGCGGCGGAAGAGTCACGCCATTCGTGCGACCCCGCCTTCAAGCACGGCGTCGTCGTCGGCTTCGACGGCTCGACCTCCAGTGAGCGCGCCCTCGCGTACGCGATCGGCATGGCCCAGCGCTCCCGTGCGGGCCTGATCATCGTCCATGTGGCCAACCGGCTGCCCACCACCGTGTGGGCCGGCTGCGAGCCACCCGTCTTCGTGGACGTTCCCGACCACCGGACCGAGGTCCTGGGGCTGGAACTCGCCTGCGCGGACTACCTCGCCGAGGTGCCCTGGATCCTGGTCGAGCGCGGCGGTGACATCTGTCACGAACTCGAGGAGGTCGGGCGGGAGTACGAGGCGGACGCGATCGTCGTCGGCTCCACGCACGGCATCGTCGGGCGCATTTTCGGCTCGGTCGCCGGGCGGCTCGCCAAGCGGGCCAAGCGGCCCGTCGTTGTGATTCCGTAACTCGCTTTTGGCCCAGGCGAGATGCCCGGTGGGCACGGCGAACCCCCTTTGTGTGCTGGACAAATCTACTCGCGCGTAGATGTGTTTGTGCCTTTGTGAAGGGCATATACCGGTCACCGCACAACTGCACACGCATGAAGGGAGCCCGCCGTGGACAACGACGTCTCTGCGGGAAGCGGAATCACTACCGTGGTCGGCCGACTCGCCCTGGGGATCACCCTGTTGGCCTTCGGGCTTGGCCACACCGGCGTGATCGACGGTGTGTCGGCTGCTGACGCCGTATCAATCGCCCAGTATGTGGGCGGCATTGCCCTCTTCGTCGCCGGGCTGATGGCCTTCCGTGAGCGGGACTCCGTCGGTGGTACGGCGTTCTCGGCGCTCGGTGCGCTGTGGTTCACGTGGGCCGTATCCCCCGATGTCTCCGACAATGCCGCGGGGTTGTTCCTGCTGCTGTTCGCTCTTGTGGCGCTGTCTCTCACCCTCGCGGGTGGGGACCAGCTCGGACAGGCCGCGTACGGGCTGTTCTTCGTCTCCCTGCTGCTCCTCGCGATTGCGATGTTCGCGGAGAACGACGGTCTCGCCAAGGTCGGTGGCTGGTTCGCCGTGGCGGCGGGGGCGGTGGCCTGGTACGCCGCGACTGCGGCGCTTGCGCACTGGCCGACGGCTCTTCCGCGGCGCGCGGCCGGCCGGGGGGTGACGGCAACCGGTTAGCTGCGCTGGCTGGGGAGTTGGGCGGCTCCTCGGCGCATAGAACGGACCCCCCGTGTCTGGTGGCAACACGTGGGGGTCCGTCCTTGTTTGTTTGGCCTGTGCGGGTGAGTGGGGGCTGGTCGCGCAGTTCCCCGCGCCCCTTAGGGCAACTACTCGACCGTTACCGACTTGGCGAGGTTCCTCGGCTTGTCGATGTCCCTGCCGAGGGCCAATGCCGTGTGGTATGCCAGGAGTTGGAGGGGGATGCCCA
This sequence comes from Streptomyces sp. KR55, assembly GCF_052245645.1. Lineage (NCBI taxonomy): Bacteria > Bacillati > Actinomycetota > Actinomycetes > Kitasatosporales > Streptomycetaceae > Streptomyces > Streptomyces sp. KR55. The sequence continues at coordinate 8,548 of NZ_JBQQCE010000029.1, forward strand.
TGAGGATCGGGTCCAGTTCGTCCTCGTTCTTCGGGACGACGATCGTCTGGTCGGCCTTCTCCTGTTCCTGGTGGGCCACCGCGAGGATCTTGCCGCTGCGGGCCTTGATCTCCTCCATCGCGGCGCGGTTCTTCTCCAGCAGGTCGTCGTCGGGGACGATCGCGACCGTCGGGAGGGCGGGCTCGATGAGGGCGAGCGGGCCGTGCTTCAGCTCCGAGGCGGGGTAGGCCTCGGCGTGGATGTAGGAGACCTCCTTGAGCTTCAGGGAGGCCTCGCGGGCCACGGGGTAGCCACGCACGCGGCCGATGAAGAGCATCGAGCGGGCGTCGGCGTACTGCTTGGCCAGCTTCTCGATCTCCTCCTCCTGCTTCATGATCTCGGCGATCTGCCCCGGCAGCTTGCGCAGGCCCTCGATGATCCGCTTGCCGTCCCGGACGGACAGGTCGCGGGTGCGGCCGAGGTGGAGGGCGAGGAGGGCGAAGGCGACCGTGGTGTTCGTGAAGCACTTGGTCGACACCACGCAGACCTCCGGGCCCGCGTGCACGTAGATGCCGCCGTCGGCCTCACGGGCGATCGCGGAGCCGACCACGTTCACGATGCCCAGCACCCTCGCGCCCTTGCGCTTCAGCTCCTGGACGGCCGCCAGGACGTCGTACGTCTCACCGGACTGCGAGACGGCGATGTAGAGGGTGTCGGGGTCGACGACCGCGTTGCGGTAGCGGAACTCCGAGGCCGGCTCGGCGTCGGCGGGGATGCGGGCCAGCTCCTCGATCATCTGGGCGCCGATCATGCCCGCGTGGTACGAGGTGCCGCAGCCGAGGATCTTCACGCGGCGGATCCGGCGCGCCTCGCGGGCGTCCAGGTTCAGGCCGCCGAGGTGCACGGTGGAGAAGCGGTCGTCGATGCGGCCGCGCAGGACGCGGTCCACGGCGTCGGCCTGCTCGTGGATCTCCTTGTGCATGTAGGTGTCGTGGCCGCCCATGTCGTACGAGGCGGCCTCCCACTCGACGGTGGTCGGCTCGGCGGTGGTGCGGGTGCCCTCGGTGGTGTACGTGCGGAAGTCGTCGGCCTTGAGGGTGGCCATCTCGCCGTCGTCGAGGGTCACTATCTGGCGGGTGTGGGTGACCAGCGCGGCGATGTCCGAGGCGACGAACATCTCCTTCTCGCCGATGCCGAGGACGACCGGGGAGCCGTTGCGGGCGACGACGATCCGGTCGGGGAAGTCGGCGTGCAGGACGGCGATGCCGTACGTGCCCTCGATGAGCCGGAGGGTCTCGCGGACCTTGTCCTCCAGCTTCTCCGCCTGGGAGCGGGCGATGAGGTGGACGAGGACCTCGGTGTCGGTCTCGGAGAGGAACTCGACGCCGTCCGCCTCCAGCTTGCGGCGCAGGTCGGAGGCGTTGTCGATGATGCCGTTGTGGACGACGGCGACCTTGTTCTCGGCGTCGAGGTGCGGGTGGGCGTTGACGTCGGAGGGGGCGCCGTGGGTGGCCCAGCGGGTGTGGGCGATGCCGGTGGTGCCCTTGAAGCGGGCCGGCACCTTGGCCTCCAGGTCCCGGACCCGGCCCTTGGCCTTGACCATCTTCAGGCCGGCCGCCTTCGGGGACGTGACGACGATGCCCGCCGAGTCGTAGCCGCGGTACTCCAGGCGCTGCAGGCCTTCCAGGAGAAGGGGGGCGACGTCACGCTTCCCGATGTATCCGACGATTCCGCACATATGTATACGTATTCCTCAGCCGTAGACGATGCGCCGGAGCTGCCTGAGCGTGAGCTCGGGCGGCGCCACCGCGCGATATTTCAGGTCCGCCTCGATCCGTTCGAAGATCGTCGCGTTCACCAGGCCCTGCGTCTGGAGCTCGCGGTGGCGGCGACGGACGTATTCCTCGGTCGTCTCGTCGAAGTAGGCGAGCACGTCCTGGATCACGCGCAGCGCCTCGCCCCGGCTGAGGGGCGTGGACCGCGTCAGATGATCAACGAGTTCGTCGTGCACCCGGTAGATCCTGGAGTACGGGAGACGGTTTCGCAAGAATCCTGCCCGTTTCCGGGCAGGAGCTGTGTGTGACCCGTGTGTGACCCTCACTGCATCCGTTTCAGGACCGCCTGCTTGGCCAGCGTGAACTCCTCGTCGGTGAGCACGCCCGAACGGTGCAGCTCGCCCAGCTCGCGCAGGCGGCGCAGCAGCGCGTCATGGTCGTCCTCGGTCGCGGGGGCGGCCTGCGCGGGAGGTGCCGCATCCGGCGCGGGGGCGTCCGCGGCGGCCGCCGCCGGATGCGGGAGGCGGGCCTGTACGGCCGCCGCGACCAGGGCCATCAGCGGGTCCTTCTTGAAGCCCCACAGCTCCACGGAGTTGGGGTCGTACTTCGGCGGGGCCTTGGTGGGGGCGTTCTTCACGGTGAAGCGGAGGTAGCCGTTCTCCAGGCCGGCCGCCGGATGCCACTCCACGGCCGCGATGTCGGTGACCGCCAGGACACGCGTGCCGGCGGCCGACTTGGCGTCCTCCGTCTTCCAGTTCCACTCCAGGCGCACCTGCTCGCCGTCGAAGCTCGCGGTGCCGTCGCCGGCGGCGGCCGACAGCGGGACCGCCGGGCCCGGCAGCAGGTACTCGGAGACCGGGTCGGAGGGCACCTGGTCCAGCAGAAGGGCGTTGCGCACCTCGTCCACGACGTACTCGGCGACGCCGTAGCGGTCGGAGTCGACGATCAGCTGGTACGGGTCGTGGGGCTCGGTCAGCCGGCCGCCGGTCGCGTGCAGCAGCGGGTCGGCGCCGTCCCGCAGCCGGAGCCGGAGCCGTCCCGTCTTACGGCCGTGTTCGAAGGATATGCCTGCCAACGCCCCCAGGGGTACGACGAGTTCACCCAGCGCCTTGCGCAGCAGACCGACGTTCTTGTCCCGTCCCGGGGTCAGCCGCAGGGCGTCGCCGTCGAAGACCCATGTGCCGTCCTTCTGGATGATTTCCACCATGAGGGGGATTGTTCCACCCGGCTCGCGAGAGAGTGGTCCACACCTGTTCGGAGCTCAGGAACGCTGACGGGCACCCCGGAGGACCGTACTCCGGGGTGCCCGTCCGTCTGAGGGGCTCAGCGCCCTGCGATGGGGTTCTTCAGGTTGCCGACCAGCTGGAGTGCGCCGGACGGGTCCGCGAGGTCCACCATCTGCTTGTTGTTGCGCAGCTGGAGCCGGTTGAGGCAGGACAGCGCGAACTCGGGGGCGAACATGTCGTACTGCCGGAACTTGTCGGCGAGTTCGGGCATCGACGCCTGGTACTCACGGGTGACGTCGGCGACCGTGCCCCAGAAGTCGTCCTCCTCGAGGATTCCCTCGGTGGCGAGGTTCGCGGCGAGGAAGCGGAAGAAGCAGTCGAAGACGTCCGTGAAGATGGACAGGAGTTTCTTGTCCTCGGGGACGTCCACGCGCAGTCGCTCCACCGTCGGCGGCAGTACCGCGTCCGGGTCCATGACCGCGATCTCCTCGGCGATGTCCTTGTAGATCGCGCGCTGGACGACGCCGTCCTTCAGCACGAGGATGACGTTCTCGCCGTGCGGCATGAAGACCAGGTCGTAGGCGTAGAAGCTGTGCAGCAGCGGGGTGAAGTACGCCCGCAGGTAGCGGCGCAGCCACTCCTTCGGCGCCAGCCCCGACTGCTCGATCAGCGCGCCCGCGAAGGAGGCGCCCTCGTGGTCCAGGTGGAGCAGAGAGGCCATGGTGGCGAGGGACTCGCCCTCCTGGAGCGACGGCACCGGGCTCTCCCGCCACAGCGCGGCCAGCATTTTGCGGTACGGCGAGTAGCGGTCCGTCGCCTTCTCGTACTCCAGGTGCCGGTAGCCGACCGCCGCCCGCTCGCGGATGATCGACAGGCCCGTCGACTTCAGCACCGGGTCGCCCTCGATGAGCTGGGCGAGCCAGTCGTTGATCGCCGGGGTGGCCTCCATGTAGGCGGCGGACAGTCCGCGCATGAAGCCCATGTTGAGGACGGACAGGGCCGTCTTCACGTAGTGCTTCTCGGGGTGGGACCGGTTGAAGAAGGTGCGGATGGACTGCTGGGCCAGGTACTCGTCGTCGCCCTCACCGAGGCACACCAGGTATCCGCGCGCCACCTCGGCGGCGAAGGTGACGGTGAGCTTGTTCCACCACTGCCAGGGATGGACGGGGATGAGGAGATAGTCGGCAGGGTCGAGGCCCTGGTCCGAGAGTGTGTCGCGGAAACGGTTCAGCGTCACATCGCCCAGCTCGTCCCGCAGAAAGGACTCGTACTCGATCCCGACGCCCGCCGTGAACGCCGCCCGCGACCGGTGCGCGGCCAGCCACACCAGCCGGACCGGGCTCGCGGTCTCCGGGGCGTACGACAGGTACTCGTGGATCCCGAAGCCGAGCCGCCCGTTGTTGGCGACGAAGCAGGGGTGGCCCTCGGTCATGCCGGTCTCGATGTCCTGGAAGCCGCTTTTCGTGAGCTCGGCGACCGGGACCTGCGGCTTGGTGAGCTTGTAGCAGGTACCGGAGAGCGTGGAGGAGATCTCCTCCAGGTAGACGGGCAGGATCTCGTCGCTCAGACCGAGCGCCCGCTTCAGCTCGATGAAGAAGTCCAGTGCAGCGAGCGGGAGTTCGCTGCCGTCCCGATGGCGGCTGATGGAGCCGGCGTCGACCTGCCAGTGGTCGAGGGCGCGGCGGGTGGCGGTGAAGCGGTACCGCGTCAGCCCGTCGTCGCTGCGGACGACGTACTCGTCGCCGTCCTGCTCGGGGGTGATCAGCCGCTCGTGCGCGAACTCGGCGAGGGCCTTGCGGATCAGCAGGCGGTTGGCCTGCTCCCAGCGCTCGGGGGAGAGGTGGGCCACGGCGTCGGCGAGGCTCATGCGGCCACCCCCGTCGCCGCCAAGAACTGCTCACGGGTGCAGAAGCTCAGCAACGCCTTCTTCTCCGGCTTCTGGATCTCGCGCTCGGCCACGAAGCCGACGGCCTCGTTCAGGGCGTGCACGGCCTTGTTGGAAACGTCCGGCTCGACGACGACGCGTTCCACCGCCGGGTCCTCGAAGAGGTGCGCCATCACGGCGGTGATGACGGCCCGGGTGAACCCGTGGACCGGTGTGTCCGTCGGCGGCACCAGGAAGTGCATGCCGACGTCGCCGGGCCGGGGCTCGTAGAGGCCGACCAGTTCGCGGTGGGCGGGGTCGTACTTCTCCATGAGGAAGGCGGGTTCGCCGTCGAGCAGCCCGAGCAGCGCATGGTGGTGCTCGTCGGCCGCGATCCGCATGTACTCGCGCTCGACGTCCTCCAGCCTGGCGCCCTGCATCATCCAGAAGGCCGCCTTGGGGTGCGTGACCCAGGCGTGCAGGAGCTCCGCGTCCTTCAGCGGGTCGAGGGGGCGGAAAGTGAAGGTCATACGGCGAACTCCTGGAACGCGATGGTCTTCTCGACCGGGTAGTACTCCGAGCCGAGCAGCTCGCGGATGATGTAGCTGTTGCGGTACGCGCCCATGCCCAGGTCGGGGGACGTGATGCTGTGGGTGTGGACGCCGGCGTTCTGGAGGAAGACGCCTCTGCCGGTGACATCGACGGCGTAGTTGCGGGCGACGTCGAAGTTGCCCTGGGAGTCGTAGACGAGCCAGTCGCGGATCGGTGCCAGGAACTCCGGCTCGATGTACTTGTAGCCGGTGGCGAGGACCAGGCCCTGCGAGGTGATCTCGAAGTCCCGCTCCTGCTCCTCCTGACGGAAGCCCAGGGTGTACGTGCCGTTGTCGTACGACGCGCTGTTCAGGGACGAGTTGGTGAGCAGCCGCGTCGGGACCGGGCCGCCGAGGTTCTTCTGGTAGAGCAGGTCGAAGATCTCGTTGATCAGGTCGCCGTCGATGCCCTTGAACAGGCCCTTCTGCTCGGCCGTGAGGCGGTAGCGGGTCTTCTCCGGCAGCGCGTGGTAGTAGTCGATGTACTCCGGGGAGGTCATCTCCAGCGTGAGCTTGGTGTACTCGAGGGGGAAGAAGCGCGGGGAGCGCGTCACCCAGTTCAGCTGGTAGCCGTGGACGTCGATCTCGCTGAGCAGGTCGTAGTAGATCTCGGCAGCGGACTGGCCGCTGCCGACCAGCGTGATCGACTCCTTCTGCTGCAACTCCGCCTTGTGCTGCATGTAGCGGGAGTTGTGGAGGAAGTCGCCGCCCAGGTCACGGCAGGCCTCGGGGATGTACGGCGAGGTGCCGGTGCCGAGGACCAGGTGGCGGGCGCGGTACACGTCGCCGGTCTGCGTCTTCACGACATACAGGTCGTCCTCGTACGTCACCTCGGTGACCGTCGTGTTGAAGCGGATGCTGCTCGCTCTGTTCGCGGCCCAGCGGCAGTAGTCGTCGTACTCGACACGCAGCGGGTAGAAGTTCTCGCGGATGTAGAACGAGTACAGCCGGCCCTGCTCCTTCAGGTAGTTGAGGAAGGAGTACGGGGATGTCGGGTCGGCCAGGGTGACCAGGTCCGACATGAACGGCGTCTGGAGATGGGCGCCGTCGAGGAACATGCCGGCGTGCCACTCGAAGTCGGGCTTCGACTCCAGGAACACCCCGTCGAGTTCGGCTATGGGCTCGGTGAGGCAGGCGAGGCCGAGGTTGAACGGGCCGAGCCCGATCCCCACGAAGTCGTAGGTCTTGTTCGTGGTGTCAGGAAGCGCGGTCAAGGGATTCTCCCAGGTACTGCTCGGCATGGCCGGCGATCAGATCGAGGACGGCGGCGATGTCGGACGCCTTCGTCTCGGGGTTGAGCAGGGTGAACTTCAGGTAGTGACGGCCGTTCACCTTGGTGCCCGCGACGATGGCCTCGCCGGAGGCGAACAGGGCCTTGCGGGCGTAGAGGTTGGCGCGGTCGATCTCGGCGGGGTCGGTGACGGCCGCCGGGATGTAGCGGAAGACCAGGGTGGACAGGGTCGGCTCGACGACGACGTCGTAGCGCGGGTCGGCGGCGAGCAGCCTCCAGCCCTCCTCCGCCAGGTCGCAGACCTCGTCGAAGAGCTGCCCGATGCCGTCGGCGCCCATCACGCGCAGCGTCATCCACAGCTTGAGGGCGTCGAAGCGGCGGGTGGTCTGGAGGGACTTGTCGACCTGGTTGGGAATACGTTCCTGCACCATACGGCGCGGGTTGAGGTACTCCGCGTGGTAGGTGGCGTGGCGCAGCGTGGCCGCGTCGCGGACCAGGACCGCCGACGAACTCACCGGCTGGAAGAAGGACTTGTGGTAGTCCACGGTGACCGAGTCCGCGCGCTCGATGCCGTCGAGGAGGGCGCGGCGCGTGAGCGAGGTGAGCAGTCCGCAGCCGTAGGCGGCGTCGACGTGCATCCAGGTGCCGTACTGGGCGCACAGCTCGGCGATCTCCGGAAGCGGGTCGATGGAGCCGAAGTCGGTGGTGCCGGCGGTGGCGACGACCGCCATGGGGACGAGACCGTCCCTCTTGCAGCGCTCCAGCTCATGGGCGAGCGCGACCGTCTGCATGCGCTTGTCGTGGTCGACGGGGATGGAGACCACGGAGTCCTGGCTCAGGCCGAGCAGTTTCGCCGACTTCTTGACGCTGAAGTGGCTCACCTCGGAGGCGAAGATGCGCAGTTCGGCGAAGGAGTCGGTCTTGGCCTCCTCACGGGCAAGCAGCAGCGCCTGGAGGTTGGACTGGGTGCCACCGGAGGTGAACACACCGTCGGCGGCCGGGCCGAGGCCGATGCGCTCGGCGGTCCAGTCGATGAGCCTGCGTTCGATGAGGGTGCCGCCGGCCGACTGGTCCCAGGTGTCGAGGGAGGAGTTGACGGCGGAGAGGATCGCCTCGCCGAGCACGGCCGGGATGACGACCGGGCAGTTGAGGTGGGCCAGATAGCGGGGGTGGTGGAAGTAGATCGCGTCCCGGAGGTAGACGTCCTCCAGTTCGTCCAGGACCGCGGCGGTGTCGTGCAGCGGCTTGTCGAGGTCGATCTGCTCGATACGGGGAGAGAGGGCGTCGACCGTGACGCCGGTGAACGGACGGGTGGTGGTGGCGAGTTTGGCCGCCACCCGCTCGACTCCCTCGGTCACGGAGCGGCGGTACTGCTCCGCGGTCGTGTCATTGAGCAGGTGCGAGCGCATGTGGGGGTCCTCCGGTGGGGACGGTCCGTGCGGGACGGGTGAGGGGCGGAGCCCGCGGGATGAACTTAGGTTAGCCTAACCTAAGTAATGCTGGCGAAGCGCAGCCCCACCCGTGATCGCGATCACTCTGAACGGCGGCCTGCGGAGCAGCAGTTACTCGCCCCGCTCGCGCAACTGCTCCTCGGTCAGCCCCTGCCGCCAGTAGCCCACGAACGTGACCCTGCGGCGGTCGATGCCGCGTTCGCCGACGAAGTGCCGACGCAACTGCTTCACGCAGGACGACTCGCCCGCGATCCACACGTACGGGTGCTCGGCGGGCGGGAGTCGGGCGGCCCTGAGCGCGGTGAGGGCCATGGGGGACCCCTCGCCGCGCGACTCGTCCTGGACGAGCCAGGTGACCTCGGCGTCGGCCTCGGTCACCAGGTCCTGGATGTCCTCGGCATGGTGCACCTCCAGCCAGACCCGGGCGCGGGTGCCGGCCGACAGCGACTCGAGGATGGCGGCGGCGGCCGGTACGGCGGTCTCGTCACCCCAGATCACCACCAGGTCGGTGTCCTCCGGCGGCCGGAACCGGATCGCCCGGTTGTCCGCGATCGCCGGGCCGAGCAGCAGGACGCGGTCACCGGCGGCGGCCCGCGCGGCCCACCGGGAGGCGGGACCGGCGGGCACGGCGGCGCCGGCTTCGACACCGTGGAGCACGAAATCGATGTCGATCTCATCGGGGTCGCGGCGCAGCGCCCGAAGCGTGTACGAACGCATCACCGCCCGTACGTCATCGGGCAGCGCGCGCCAGCCCTGCCACCAGTGATCACCGAGCTCGATGGGCACCTGCGGCTCGCTCTGCCCCGGGTGCGGCAGGAACAGCGACAGGGACTGATCACACCCGTCGGAGTGGAAGTCCCTCAGGTCGGTCCCCGCAAAGGTGACCCGGACGAGAGACGGCCCGAGCCGCCTCGTCCGTACGACCTGCAGGGAAAAGAAACGGAACGGGGCGACTACGGCGGTCGACATCAGGGCTCCTGAGTTGTCGTCAGGGAATTTTTCCGAGGGACGGTTGGGCAACGCCCTCAGGGGCGCGGGGAACTGCGCGACCAGCCACAACCGGCCCGCACTTCCCCCGCAACCGCAAGCCCCTCTCAGCTAACCTTCTTCGCCTTCTCGATCGCCTCGGCGAGACTCGTCAGCAGCGGAGTGCACTTGTCGTAGGACAGGATCGGCTCGGGGGACCGGGAGATGACCTGGCCGGCCTTGACCGCGGGCAGCGCCTTCCAGGTGCCCTCGGTGATGTCGGCGGGCTGGATGGTCGAGGCGCGGTCGTCCATGATGATGACGTCGGCCGGGTACTTGTTGGCGTTCTCCCAGCTCAGGGTCTCGAACCAACCGCCGGTGGCCTTCTTCGCCTCCTCCGAGGGCTCCACCAGGTTCACGCCGAGGGCCTTGAAGTACTCCAGGTCGATGGAGTAGTTCGAGCCGGAGACGTAGAAGACGTCCTGCGCGGCGGAACCGGCCAGCACCTTGATCTCCGGCCGGGCCTTGGCGGCCTTGCGCAGCCGCTCGGCGGCGGCCTCGAACCGCTTCTTCGCCTCGACGACCTTCGTCGCCTTCATGTCGGCGCCCAGCGACTCGGCCAGCTCGGCCATGCGCTGCAGCGGCTCGGGCATCTGGCGGTCGTACACCGAGATGGCCACGCTCGGGGCGAGCTTGGCGATCTTGTCCTTGGAGGCCTCGGGCACATACCAGAGCGTGCCGGCGTCGTCGAACGTGGTGGTGATGAGCACCTCGGGCTGGAAGGCCGCGTACTGCTCGACGTTGAACTGGTCGAACTTGTTGCCGAAGATCGTCAGCTTGCTGACGTCCATGTCGCCGGCCTGGACGTCGGCCTTGCCGTCCATCGTCTTGGTCGGGCCGAAGACGCCCTTGATCTCGATGCCGTAGTCGTAGAGGGCGGCGGCGACACCGGTGAAGGCGACGATCTTGGTAGGCACCGAGTCGAGCTTCACGGTCGTACCGCGGTCGTCCTTGAAGGACCAGGGGCCGGACTTGGCGGCCGCCGCCTCCTCGCCCGAGCCACCGCTTTTCGCGTCGTCGTCCCCGCAGGCTGCGAGCACGGCACCGAGGCCGAGGGCGCCGCCCGCGGCGAGGATGCCGCGGCGGGTGAGGTGGGTGGCTCTGGCGTTGGACATGGCTACGCTGCTTTCGAACGGGGTGGATCACCTGCCGGACAATTCGAAGGTAGGTTAGCCTAACCTCATCACCTGTCCAGGGGTGGGCCCCTGGCAATCGAAACCTGTGAGTCCTTCACAGGCTGCACAGCTTCCCGGAATGAGGCCCAACTCCGGTGCAATCAAAGGTCGTTGGGCCTCGTCTGGGTCATGGACGCCTTGTCTCTCAGCCGGCCAGCCCCAACTCCCTCGCAATCAGCATCCGCTGCACCTCGCTCGTCCCCTCCCCGATCTCCAGGATCTTGGAGTCGCGCCACATACGGGCCACCGGGTACTCGTTCATGAAGCCGTAGCCGCCGTGGATCTGGGTGGCGTCGCGGGCGTTGTCCACCGCGATCGTCGACGAGTAGAGCTTCGCCAGGGCCGCCTCCTTCTTGAAGGGTTCGCCGGACACCAGGCGGGACGCCGCGTCGCGCCAGGCCAGGCGGGCCGTGTGGGCCTTCATCTCCATGTCGGCGATCTTGAACTGGATGGCCTGATTGGCGCCGATCGGGCGGCCGAAGGCGTGACGTTCCTTCGCGTAGGTCACCGACTCGTCCACACAGCCCTGCGCCAGGCCGGTGGCGAGGGCCGCGATGGCGATCCGGCCCTCGTCGAGGATGCGCAGGAACTGGGCATAGCCGCGGCCCGGTTCGCCCAGCAGGTTCGCCGCGGGCACCCGGACGTCGGAGAAGGACAGCTCCCGGGTGTCCGAGGCGTTCCAGCCGACCTTCGAGTACGGGGCCGCGACCGTGAAGCCAGGGGTGCCGGACGGGACGATGATCGCCGAGATCTGTGGCCTGCCGTCGGCGCCCCGGCCCGTCACGGCCGTCACCGTCACCAGACCCGTGATGTCCGTACCCGAGTTGGTGATGAAGCACTTGGTGCCGTTGATCACCCACTCGTTCGTCGACTCGTCCAGCCGGGCCGTCGTACGGGTCGCGCCCGCATCCGAGCCGCCGTCGGGTTCCGTCAGGCCGAAGGCGCCCAGGATCTCGCCCGTGCACAGGCGGGGGAGCCACTGCCGCTTCTGCTCCTCGGTGCCGTAACGGAAGATCGGCATCGCGCCCAGCGAGACGCCCGCCTCCAGGGTGATGGCCACCGACGAGTCGACGCGGGCCAGTTCCTCCAGCGCGACGCCCAGGGCGAGGTAGTCGCCGCCCATGCCGCCGTACTCCTCCGGGAACGGCAGCCCGAACAGGCCCATGCGGGCCATCTCGCGGACGATCCCGTACGGGAACTCGTGCCGCTCGTAGTAGTCGCCGATCTTGGGGGCGACCACATCGTGTGCGAACTCCTCGACGGTACGGCGGAGTTCTTCCAGCTCGGGGGAGAGTCGGTGGTCCATGGTGCGTCACTGCTCCTGGTGGGAGAGGGCTCGTACGGTGCGGGACGGGCTGGGTCGGCCCAGGTGGTCGGCCATCCACACGCTGGTGGCGGTGAGGCGGCCGAGGTCGACGCCGGTGTCGATGCCGAGGCCCTGCAGCATCCACACGAGGTCTTCCGTGGCGAGGTTGCCGGTGGCGGACTTGGCGTACGGGCAGCCGCCGAGGCCGCCCGCGGAGGCGTCGACGGTGGTGACGCCGTGCTGGAGAGCGGCCAGGGTGTTGGCCAGGGCCTGGCCGTAGGTGTCGTGGAAGTGCACGCCGATCGCCGAGGTCGGCACGCCCTCCTCGTTCAGCTGGGACAGCAGGTCCTGCACATGGGCCGGCGTCGCCACGCCGATCGTGTCGCCCAGGCTCAGCTCGTCGCAGCCCATGTCCATCAGGGCCTTGCTGACGCGCACGACCTGGTGGATGGGGACCGGGCCCTCCCACGGGTCGCCGAAGCACATGGACAGATAGCCGCGGACGTGCACCTGCTCGGCCTTCGCCCGCGCGACCACCGGCGCGAACATGGCCAGCGCCTCGTCGACCGTGCGGTTGAGGTTGGCCTTCGCGAAGGACTCGGTGGCGCTGGCGAAGACGGCGACGCGGGTCGCGTTCAGCGCCAGTGCCCGGTCGAGTCCGCGGGCGTTCGGCACGAGGACCGGGAGCTCGACCGGCACATCCCGGACGAGCGGGAACAGCTGCTCCGCGTCCGCCAGTTGGGGCACCCACTGGGGATGGACGAAGCTCGTGGCCTCGATGGTGGTCAGGCCCGCGTCGGCCAGGCGGCGGATGAACTCCGCCTTCACCTCCGTAGGGACGGCGCCCTTCTCGTTCTGCAGTCCGTCGCGGGCGCCGACCTCGTGGATCCGCACCCGGGCGGGCAGGTCCGGGGCCGGTACGACCATGGGGAGGCCCAGTTCCGGGGTGCTCATGGCGTCTCCTCCGCTGCCGGGGCGATGACCGCAAGGACCTGGTCCATGGCGACCGTCGTGCCGGGCGTGACGTCGAGTTCGGTGACGGTGCCGGCGTGCGGGGCGGAGATGACGTGCTCCATCTTCATCGCCTCCACCACCAGCAGGCTCTGACCGGCGCTCACCTCGTCACCGACGGCGACCTTCACCACCGTCACCGTCCCCGGCATGGGGGCGGTGAGCGAGTCGGCGCCGGAGTGGGCGGCGCGGGAGAGGGAGGCGGCGACCGGGTCATGATCGCGCACATGCCAGGCCTCGCCGTCACGGCCGAGCCAGGTGCCTGTCGGCAGGGCCGCGAACGTGTGGGCGGTGCCGTCGAGCCGGAAGGTGAACCGGGACTCCGCACCCGCCGGGGCCGGGCTCCCGGACCCTGGGACCGGGGCCTCGGCGGCGTCGAACAGCAGCTCGAACCCGCCGTCCGCCGTGCCGCGCAGGCGTACGGTGACCGGGTCGTGCCCCGGCACCTGCAGGTGGTGCGCCGTCCAGGCCCGCTCGCCGCCCAGGCGCCACCCCTCCGGGACGGAGAACGGGTCCACCCAGGCGGAGCCCTGCACAGGGCTCAGCGCCTGCCGGCGCAGCAGTGCCGCCGCCGCGTAGACCTCCCGCGGAACCTCGTCCGGCACGAGGCCCGCCACCTCCCGCTCCACCAGCCCGGTGTCCAACTCGCCCGCCACCACCGCCGGATGGGCCAGCAGTCGCCGCAGGAACCCCGCGTTGGTCTGCACGCCCAGCGTCACCGTCTCCGCGAGGGCGGCACGGAGCTTCCGCAGCGCGGTCGCGCGGTCCGGCCCGTACGCGATCACCTTGGACAGCATCGGGTCGTACAGGCTGCCGACCTCCGTGCCCTCGCTCAGCCCGGAGTCCGTACGGACACCGTCGCCCTGCGGTTCGCGCAGCCTCAGCACCGTGCCGCCGGAGGGGAGGAACCCGCGGGCGGGGTCTTCGGCGCAGATACGGGCCTCTATCGCGTGCCCGGTGAGGGTGATGTCCTGCTGGGTGAGGGCGAGCGGCTCGCCGGCCGCCACCCGCAGCTGCCACTCCACCAGGTCCAGGCCCGTGACCAGCTCGGTGACCGGGTGCTCCACCTGGAGGCGGGTGTTCATCTCCATGAAGTAGTACGACGACGGGTCGACGCCTGGGACGATGAACTCGACCGTGCCCGCGCCGACATAGCCGCAGGAGCGTGCCGCCTGGACCGCCGCTTCACCCATCGCCGCGCGCGTGGCCTCGTCCAGAAGCACGCTCGGCGCCTCCTCGACGATCTTCTGGTGGCGCCGCTGGAGGGAGCACTCGCGCTCGCCCAGGTGGACGACGTTGCCGTGGCCGTCGGCCAGGACCTGGATCTCGATGTGCCGGGGCCGGTCGATCCAGCGCTCCACGAGGAGGGTGTCGTCGCCGAAGGAAGCCGCCGCCTCGCGCCGGGCCGCCGCGATCTCCTCGTCCAGCCGGTTCAGGTCCCGCACCAGGCGCATGCCCTTGCCGCCGCCGCCCGCGCTCGGCTTGAGCAGCACGGGCGCACCCAGCTCCCGGGCGGCCTCGGACAGTTCGGGGTCCCGGCCACCGGGCACGACCGGCACGCCGGCCGCCTTCACCGTCTCCTTGGCGCGGATCTTGTCGCCCATCAGGGCGATGGCGTCGGCGGGCGGTCCGATGAACACCAGCCCGGCGTCCGTGCAGGCGCGCGCGAATCCGGCGTTCTCGGCGAGGAAGCCGTAGCCGGGGTGGACGGCCTGGGCGCCGGTGCGCGCGGCGGCCTCGAGGATCCGCTCCACCGACAGATAGCTCTCGGCCGCCGGTGCCGGACCGATCCGTACCGCCGTGTCGGCCTCGCGCACATGGCGTGCGTCGGCGTCGGCGTCGGAGAAGACGGCGACGGAGCGCACGCCGAGCGACCGCAGCGTACGGATGACACGGACGGCGATCTCGCCGCGGTTGGCCACAAGAACGGTGTCGAACATCGGTCCCCTCACATCCGGAAGACGCCGAACTGGGGCTCACCCAGGGGCGCGTTGGCGCACGCGGTCAGGGCCAGGCCGACCACCTGCCGGGTCTCCAGGGGGTCGATCACCCCGTCGTCCCAGAGGCGGGCCGTCGCGTAGTAGGCATTCCCCTGACGCTCGTACTGCGCACGGATCGGGGCCTTGAACGCCTCTTCCTCCTCGGCGGGCCAGGACTCTCCGCGCCCCTCGATCTGGTCCCGCTTGACCGTGGCCAGCACGGAGGCGGCCTGCTCGCCGCCCATCACGGAGATCTTGGCGTTCGGCCACATCCACAGGAAGCGGGGGGAGTAGGCCCGGCCGCACATGGAGTAGTTGCCCGCGCCGTACGAGCCGCCGACCACCACCGTCAGCTTCGGTACGCGCGTACAGGCGACGGCCGTGACCATCTTGGCGCCGTGCTTGGCGATGCCCCCGGCCTCGTAGTCCCTGCCCACCATGAACCCGGAGATGTTCTGCAGGAACAGCAGCGGGATCCCGCGCTGGTCGCACAGCTCGATGAAGTGGGCGCCCTTCTGCGCGGACTCGGAGAACAGGATGCCGTTGTTGGCGACGACGCCGACCGGGTGGCCGTGGATCCGGGCGAAACCGGTGACGAGGGTCTGCCCGAACTCGGCCTTGAACTCGGCGAAACGGGAGCCGTCCACCAGGCGCGCGATGATCTCCCGCACGTCGTAGGGGGTGCGGGGGTCGGCCGGCACCGCGCCGTACAGCCCGTACGGGTCCACCTTCGGTTCGACGGCCGGCTGCACCTCCCAGGGCAGCTCCCCGCGCGCGGGGAGGGTGGAGACGATCGTGCGCACGATCCGCAGGGCGTGCGCGTCGTCCTCCGCGAGGTGGTCGGTGACACCCGACACACGCGCGTGCACCTCGCCGCCCCCGAGCTCCTCGGCGGTCACCACCTCACCGGTGGCCGCCTTCACCAGTGGAGGGCCGCCCAGGAAGATGGTCCCCTGGTTCCGGACGATCACGGCCTCGTCGCTCATCGCGGGAACGTACGCCCCACCGGCCGTGCACGAACCCAGCACCGCGGCGATCTGCGGGATGCCGGCGCCGGACATCCGCGCCTGGTTGTAGAAGATCCGCCCGAAGTGCTCACGGTCCGGGAAGACCTCGTCCTGCATGGGCAGGAAGGCGCCGCCGGAGTCGACCAGATAGACACACGGCAGGCGGTTCTCGTACGCCACCTCCTGTGCCCGCAGGTGCTTCTTCACCGTCATCGGGTAGTACGTCCCGCCCTTGACGGTGGCGTCATTGGCGACGATCACACACTCCCGGCCGCTCACCCGCCCGATCCCGGCGATCACGCCGGCCGCGGGGGCCTGGTCGTCGTACATCCCGTCGGCCGCCAGCGGGGCCAGCTCCAGGAACGGCGAACCCGGGTCCAGGAGGGTGTCGACGCGGTCGCGCGGCAGCAGCTTGCCGCGCGCGGTGTGCCGGGCGCGGGCCTTCTCCCCGCCGCCGAGCCGGGCGGCGGCCAGCTTGGCACGCAGCTCGGCGACGAGGGCGCGGTGCGCCTCCTCGTTGGCGTGCCAGGCCTCCGACGCGGGATCTGCCGCGCTGTGCAGCTCCGGTGCCTGAAGCATCCTGCGGTCCCCTCACCTTGTTAATGAGCGTTAACGCATTTCCTTCAGGTTAACGAGCGCTAACCTCCCTGTCTAGAATTACTTCCATGGCCACCAGAACCGACGCCCCCACCCGCCGCGAGCAGATCCTCAAGGAGGCCGCCCGGCTCTTCGCCGAGCGCGGCTTCCACGGGGTCGGAGTCGACGAGATAGGCGCCGCGGTCGGGATCAGCGGCCCCGGCCTCTACCGGCACTTCGCGGGCAAGGACGCGATGCTCGCCGAGCTGCTCGTCGGCATCAGTGGTCAGCTGCTGACCGGCGGGAAGCGCAGGGTCGCCGAGGCGGACGGGAACCCCGAGGCGGTCCTCGACTCGCTCATCGAGGGCCATATCGACTTCGCGCTCGACGACCGCCCGCTCATCACCCTGCACGACCGCGAGCTGGACCGCCTCCGGGACAGCGACCGCAAGCTGGTCCGCCAGCTCCAGCGGCAGTACGTCGAACTCTGGGTGGAGGTGGTCCGCGAGCTCTACCCGGGCCTGTCCGAACCGACGGCCCGCTCGGCCGTCCACTCGGTCTTCGGCCTCCTGAACTCGACACCGCACCTGGGCAGGCCCGGCTCGCTCCCGGGGCGGGGGGCCACGGCGGAGCTGCTGCACCGGATGGCGCGGGGGGCGTTCGCGGCGGTGGGGGAGTAGCGCCGGGCAGAGCGTGACGAGCGTTACGGGGGACTCACTCTGGACGCGGGTTCGTACTCGCCGGTACGGTTGCCTGAGCAAGCGCTTAGACATGTACCGGTGGAGGTGGCGGCGTGCGCCGTACGGTGTTCAACGAGGATCACGAGGCGTTCCGGGAGACCGTGCGCGCCTTCATCGAGGCCGAGGTCGTACCGGTGTACGACGAGTGGTTCGCCGCGGGGCAGGCGCCGCGCGAGTTCTACTACAAGCTCGCCGAGCTGGGTGTCTTCGGCATCCGTGTGGACGAGGAGTACGGCGGCGCCGGCATCGACTCGTACAAGTTCGAGGCCGTGCTCTACGAGGAGACCGCCCGCGCGGGCGTGACCTTCGGTGGCTCCGGCGTGCACGTGCTGCTCGGTCTGCCGTACATCAAGATGCTCGCCACCGACGAGCAGAAGAAGCGGTTCCTGCCGAAGTTCGTCTCCGGTGAGGAGATGTGGGCGATCGCGATGACCGAGCCGGGCACCGGCTCCGACCTCGCGGGCATGAAGACCACCGCCAAGCTGAGCGAGGACGGCACGCACTACGTCCTCAACGGCGCCAAGACCTTCATCACCGGTGGCGTCCACGCAGACCGCATGATCGTCTGCGCCCGCACCGCCGCGCCCACCGCCGAGGACCGCCGCCACGGCATATCCCTCTTCGTCGTGGACACCAAGGCCGAGGGCTACTCCGTCGGCCGCAAGCTCGACAAGCTCGGGCTCAGGACCTCCGACACCGCCGAACTGGCGTTCGTCGACGTCAAGGTGCCCGTCGAGGACCTGCTCGGCGAGGAGAACAAGGGCTTCTACTACCTCGGCCACAACCTGGCCTCCGAGCGCTGGGGCATCGCCTACGGCGCGTACGCCCAGGCCAAGGCCGCCGTCCGGTTCGCCAAGCAGTACGTGCAGGAGCGGACCGTCTTCGGCAAGCCGGTCGCCCACTTCCAGAACACCAAGTTCGAGCTGGCCGCCTGCCAGGCCGAGGTGGACGCGGCCGAGGCCGTCGCCGACCGCGCCACGGAGGCCCTCGACGCCGGTGAACTGACCCCGGCCGAGGCCGCCAGCGCCAAGCTGTTCTGCACCGAGGTCGCGCACCGCGTCATCGACCGCTGCCTCCAGCTCCACGGTGGCTACGGCTTCATGAACGAGTACCCGATCGCCCGCCTGTACGCGGACAACCGCGTCAACCGCATCTACGGCGGCACCAGCGAGATCATGAAGACGATCATCGCAAAGGACATGGGCCTGTAAGGTTCCGGAAAATACCGGCCAGTAAAAATGTGGCCATGAACCAGGCACTTCAGTCTCTCCTCGATCTGCTCGACCTGGAGCAGATCGAGGAGAACATCTTTCGCGGCCAGTCTCGGTCCGCCGTCGTCCCGCGCGTCTTCGGCGGACAGGTCGCGGCCCAGGCGCTCGTCGCCGCGGGACGTACGGTCCCCGAGGACCGGCCCCCGCACTCGCTGCACGCGTACTTCCTGCGCACCGGCGACCCCGGCGCGCCCATCGTCTACACCGTCGACCGCATGAACGACGGTCGCTCCTTCACCACCCGCCGGGTCGTCGCGATCCAGCACGGGCAGCCGATCTTCGCCCTGTCCGCGTCCTTCCAGAAGTACGAGGAAGGCTTCGAGCACCAGGCCCCGATGCCCCCGGCCCCCGACCCCGTCACGCTCCCCACCTCCCAGGAACGGCTGAGCGGGTACGGCCACATCGACCCGCAGGTGGTCGAGAAGTTCCTCGAGGCGCGCGCCGCCGTCGACCTGCGCTACGTCGACGAGCCGCCGTACGGGCAGTTCGGCGAGCCCCGCGAGCCGCACTCGCAGGTCTGGTTCCGCGCCAACGGCAAGCTCGCCGACGACCCCCTCCTGCACATCGTCCTCGCCACATACGTCTCCGACATGACGCTCCTCGACTCCGTGCTGCTCGCGCACGGCCGCGGCGGCTGGGCCGTCGGTGACGTGGTCGGGGCCTCGCTGGACCACGCGATGTGGTTCCACCGCCCGTTCCGCGCCGACGAGTGGCTCCTGTACGACCAGGAGTCCCCGTCGGCGTACGGCGGCCGGGGCCTCGGCCAGGCCCGCATCTACACCCAGGACGGCCGCCTCGCCATCTCGGTGATCCAGGAAGGTGTCGTGCGGGCACCGCGGGCTAGGTAAGCCCCGCCTCCGACAGCAGATACGCCGTCATCGGGTCGTAGTACCGGGGGCTGACCACATGGTCGTCGAGGGGGACCGTCACCTGGACGGTCCCCTCCGCCTCCGCGAGGAACAGCGCCGGATCGTTGCTGTCGGCGTAGCCGACGGAGTCGATGCCGTGCTGGCCGGCATAGCCCGCCCAGCCGTGGTCGGCGACGACCAGGTCGGGCAGGGCTCGGCCGTCGCGTTCCATGGCGGTGAGGATGGCCTTCATCGGCTCGCCCGAGTGGGTGTGCCACAGGGTCGCGCCGTGCTCCAGCATCGCCACGTCCGCGAACTGCATGACGTAGCCCTCGTCCGTCTGCAGCCCGTCCGGGATCACCACGATCTCGCAGCCGGCGGCGCGCAGTGCGGCGGCCGTGGCGCGGTGCACGTCGAGCAGGCCGCCGGGGTGGCCGGTGGCGAACAGCACCCGCTGCCTGCTGTCGGCCGCCTTGCGCAGCCGCGCCGCGAGCCGTTCCAGGGCGGCGACGGTGAGCTCGGGGTCGATGGTGTCCTGGCCGTACCGGTACTCGGGGTCGTCGTTCACGCCGACCCGCTCGGCCATCACCGCGAGCACGTCCTGCTCGTCGGTCCAGCGGTCGCCGAGCTCCAGGCCGAGCCAGAAGTTGCGGACGCCGTTCGACAGTTGGCGGTAGTGGGAGAGGTTGTTCTCACGCGGGGTGGCGACGTCGCCCGCGATACGGGTCTTCACAAGGTGCTCGACGAGCTCGGCGCGGCTGGGTGTCCCGGGTATCGGCATGGCTCCCATTGTGAGGCACGCCCCTGTGCCCGACCCCGACGTCCCGCGCGCTGGGACGTGGGTCACTTACCGTTCCTGACTTGTTGAATCGATCCCAGACGCGCGGTTCGCGGCCGTAGCGTTGAGGGTGCCGGTCGGCACGGGCTCGACCTGTTCCTTGCCGCCCCCGGGCTGGCTCTTCTTAGCGTGCCGCCGCCGTCCGGTACCCGCGCGGTGTGGCTCGACAGAGGCATGAACATCATGGTGACGCTGCGACTTCAAGTCAGGATGCCCACCGCACTTTCTTCCGTGTCTCAGTGTTGCACTACATCCAGCTCGGCGGCGGTATGGGCGATGGCTCCGGCCTCAGTATCGAGATCATGGCATGGGCGCAGGAGCATGGCACGGCGGTGAAGGCGAGCGACTACGCCTCTGACTCGTCGTCTACCGAGAACAGCGAGTCGTCGACCATCTACCGCCTGGACGCGTCCGATGTGAGCTGACCCCACACCAAATCGGCCCCCAACCAAACTAGTTGAGGGCTGCTTCGGCATGCTCCGTCACACGCCCGACACACCACGTTCACGCCACGGAATGCATGTCCATGCCACACTCCCGTTCGCCCGCTCACTCAACCCGCGTAGAACGGACGCCCCCACATGCCCGCGACGCACACCCGCCGCTGGAAGACCGTGGCGCTCACCACGTCGGCCGTACTGCTCGGCCTCACCCTCCCCACCCTGACCGCGACCCCGGCCGGCGCGACGACCACGGCGTACGACGACACGTACTACGAGGACGCGATCGGCAAGACGGGAACGGCGCTCAAGGATTCCCTCCACACGATCATCAGCGACCAGACGACGATCTCGTACTCGGCCGTCTGGAACGCCCTGAAGGTCACCGACCAGGACCCGAACAACAGCAGCAACGTGATCCTGCTGTACTCCGGCATCTCCCGCAGCAAGTCCCTCAACGGCGGCAGCACCGGCAACTGGAACCGCGAGCACGTGTGGGCCCAGTCCCACGGCGACTTCGGCACCTCCGCCGGTCCCGGCACCGACCTGCACCACCTGCGCCCCGAGGACGTGCAGCTCAACAGCATCCGCGGCAACAAGGACTTCGACAACGGCGGCAGCGCGGTGAGCAACGGCGGCGGCAGCCTCACCGACTCCAACTCCTTCGAGCCCCGTGACGCCGTCAAGGGCGACGTGGCCCGCATGATCCTTTACATGGTCGTCCGCTACGAGGGCGACGACAGCTGGCCCGACCTGGAGCCCAACGACTCCGTCAGCAACGGCAGCGTCCCCTACCACGGCCGCCTCTCGGTCCTGAAGCAGTGGAACGACGAGGACCCGCCGGACGCGTTCGAGGAGCGCCGCAACGAGCTCATCTACGACTCGTACCAGGGCAACCGCAACCCGTTCATCGACCACCCGGAGTGGGTCGAGGCGATCTGGTAACCCAGTCGGACGGCAAGCGGACCGAACTCCCGGCGATAACCCGGGAGTTCATCCAGCCGAACGGCGACGGGTTCCCTCAGGCCTCGAAGTCGTACTCAAGGATGTACGCCGACGAGTCCAGCACCATCTCGTTCACCTCGACGGCGGCACCCTCCGCGTCGAAGGCGGTCCGCGCGACGAGTACCACCGGCACCCCGGACGGCAGGGCGAGCCTCTCCGCCTCCTCGCCCTTCGGCATACGGGACCGGATCTCCTCGCGGAAGCGAACCGGCTTACGCCCCAGGTCCTCAAGCCTCGCGTACGTACCGCCCGGCCCGGTGTCCGGCTGCGCGATCGGCGTCCCGGCGACGAGCTCGGCAGCCAGATATGACGTGGACAGCAGCACCGGTTTGCCGTCGAGCACGAATCGCCGCCGACGTACGCAGACCCGGGCGCCTTCTTCGAGCTCCAGCTGTCCGGCAATGACAGCCGGGGCGTCCTGCTCGCCCACCTCGACGAAATCGACGACGAGGTCACGGCCCTCGGTGTCGGCGTCCCAGATGGACCGACCCGCTCCCCACTGTGAGTGGGAGAGACGCTCGATTCCCCTCCGCCGGATGGGCTTGAAGTCCCGCACGAACACCCCGGCACCCTTCCGAGCCTCGACGATGCCCTGCGCCTGCAGGACGCCCAGAGCCTGCCGGGCCGTCATGCGAGCCACGCCATGCGAGGCCATGATGTCGTTCTCGCCGGGCAGTCGCTCACCCGGCCCGTACTCCCCCGCCTCGATGGCCGCCCGCAGCTCCGCCGCAATGCGCTGGTACTTGGGCTGACGCTCCGTATTGCGGCCGCTCATCCAGGTCTCTCCTCTGATCATCTCTAGACATCCTAGGTGCCGCGAGTCACGCCTTCACGGCCAGACAGGAACTCCGCACGAGCAATTTCACACATCTCTAGAGATGCGTTGAGGGTGCGCGGCGGGAGGTGTTTCACTGCCTTTCATCTCTAGAGATGTCGCTCTCGCCCTCGCTTCGGAGGTCCTCATGTCAGTGGACAACACCGCCCCCGGACAACCCGCAACCCCCGCCGCCTCGGAGGTCACCTGGCAACTGCCGCACGGACCACGCAGCGCTCGACGTACCCGCGAACTCCTTCGCACCCAACTCGCCAGCTGGAAGATCGGCGGCGAAGTCGCCCACTCCGCCGAGCTGTTGCTCTCGGAGCTGGTCAGTAATTCCATCCTGCATGCACGACGGCCGACGGGCCGCGAGATCGGCTTGCGCTTCGCACTCTACGAGGGCCGCCTGCGCGTCGAGGTCGCCGACGCGAACCGAACCCGCCCCGTGCCCCGGCAGGCTGCCGTCGAGGACGAACGGGGTCGCGGACTCGCCCTTGTCCAGGCGCTGGCCGACCGCTGGGGCTGCTGCCCTCGCCTGCACGGCATCGGCAAGGCGACGTGGGCGGAACTGGCAGTGCCGCAGTGAGTCCGACCGCCGCGGCGGTACTGTCAGAATCCCCCGCACAGCTCACCAAACGGCCCAACCGAGGAGATCCCAGTGGCCGACGTTCCTGCCCCTCCACCTGACCCCACCGCCTCACCGGACGAGGTCGTCACCGTGACACTCACCTATACGGGTGCACAGGCCGAAGTGCTCCGCACGATCGCCCTCTTGGAAGGACGTACCCCCGAGGAGGTGGCACTGGAGCACATCGCCCGTGCCATCCCGTTGACGTTTCCGTCCCCCCTGGGTGAGGACTCGGAGGCGATGGCCGCGCTGACACGTGCGATGTTCGACGGCCCCGCCGACCTGTCCGCCAACTCGGGAAAGGGCATGTTCGGGGAAGCGGGAAGCCGGTGACGCGCCATCTTTTCGCCGTGGCCGACACGTCGGTCCTCCTCGCCGTGTACAACCGCAAGGACGAGCACCACGAGCGCGCCGTGCAGAGCCTCTCGCTCGTCGACCGCCTCGTAGTGTCGCCCATGGTTCTCGCCGAGCTGGACTATCACCTCGCCACCAGAATCAGCGGGAGGGCCGCAGCTGATGCCCTCGCAAGCCTGCGAGCCTGGGCGAGCACGGACCGGCTCAAGCTCGCCACCGTGGGGTGGCCGCTCTTGAGCGAGGCGGAACGCCTGATGCGGACCTACTCGGATCATGACGCCATCGGCCTGACCGATGCTCTCAATGCCGTACTGGCCTGGTCGCTGCCCCAACCCGTCCTGCTCGCCATCGACCACCACTACCGGAATGTGATCGCTCCACGGACGGGCAGCGAAGCACCGCTTCAGGTTATTCCGTCCGTCGAGTGACGTGTCCGCAGCAAAAACGCACCCGGGCGCCGGTGCCACGGTCTCGTGCGCCCCGCGCACCAGCGCCTGCTCCACCGGGAAGATCACCTCGCCGAGCTTCGGGTTCGCTCCAAGAGGTGGTGTAGGCGACAAACCCGGGCAAGCCGACCCGCCTCGCCGGGAGCATGGCAGTGCCTCGGCAACTCCGCCGGGGCGCACCGGAGTTCCCGAGGAGTCCCATGAAGCTTCGTTCCTGGTCCGTCGCCGCCGCCCTCGCCCTGACCGCCCTCGTCCTGCCGGCCCACGGTGCCACCGCCGCCGAAGCCGCCGCCCCGCCCTCCTGCCCGGACGGGTCGGTGTGCTTCTGGAGCGGCGAGGGCTTCGACGGCAACTACTGGGAGTGGACCGCACGCAGCGGCTATCGCGACATGCCGCCCAGCCTGCACGACCACGTCGGCTCGGTCGTCGCGAGCACCCGCGCCTGCTTCATCAACTGGAGCCCGGTCGAGAAACGCGACGTCTTCAACGGCGACTGGCGCTCGCGCTACCTCGGCGACTTCGGTGGCCGTATCGACGGGGTCGGTCCGGGCGGCTGTTAGTTCAGTCCAGGTGCGTAGGCGCGAACATCCGCAGTACCGCCGGGAGGACGACCACCGACGGTCCGGGTGACGCCAGCGCCTTCGCCAGGTCCTGCTCCAGTGTCCCGGGGGTGGTACGGACGCCCGGGACGCCGAAGGACTCGGCCAGTGCCACATAGTCGGGGCGGGTGAGTTCCGTGGCAGTGGCCTGGCCGAAGGCGTCCGTCATGTACTCGCGCAGGATGCCGTAGCCGCCGTCGTCGACGATCAGCCAGGTGACGTTCAGATCGTACTGGCGGGCCGTCGCCAGCTCGGCGATCGAGTAGAGCGCGCCGCCGTCGCCCGACACCGCGAGCACCGGGCGGGTGGGGTCGGCGGTGGCCGCGCCCAGGGCCGCCGGGAAACCGTAGCCGAGGCCGCCCGCACCCTGGGCGGAGTGCATGGTGTTGGGGGCCTTCGGGTCGAAGGCCGACCAGGCCCAGTACGCGAGGATCGTCATGTCCCAGAAGGACGGCGACTGCGGCGGGAGCGCCCGGCGGACCGACGCCAACACCTCCTGCTCCAGGGTGAGTTCCTGGGCGGCGATGCGCTCACCCACACGGGACAGCAGGTCCCGTACCCGCTCCGGGGCCGTGTCGTCCTCCCGCACCGAGACCGTCTCCAGCAGCGCCTGCAGAGCCAGCCGCGCGTCCGCGTGGATACCCAGCGCCGGGTGGTTGGACTCCAGCTTCCCGAGGTCCGCCTCGATCTGGATGACCCGGCCGCGGGGCTTGAACGTGTGGTAGTTCGAGGAGAGTTCGCCGAGGCCCGAGCCGACCACCAGGAGTACGTCCGCGTCCTCCAGGAAGTCCGTGGTGTACCGGTCCTCGATCCAGGACTGGAGCGACAGCGGGTGCGTCCAGGGGAACGCGCCCTTGCCGCCGGGGGTCGTGACGACCGGTGCCTGGAGCCTCTCCGCCAGCTGCTTCAGCTTGCCCGAGGCGTCCGCCCGTACCACTCCCCCACCCGCGATGATCGCCGGACGTTGCGCACGGGACAGCAAGTCGGCGGCCACAGCGGTCAGTTCGGGGCGCGGGGACAGCTCCTCGGGGAAGGCGTCGCCGCCCGTCACCACCGGGATCGCCGTCTCGGCCAGCAGTACGTCCTGCGGGATCTCCACCCACACCGGCCCGTGCGGGGCCGTCAGCGCCGACTTCCAGGCCGCCTCGATGGCGGACGGGATCTGCGACTGGGTGCGAACGGTGTGGACGGACTTCACCACGCCCCGGAACGAGGCCGCCTGGTCGGGCAGTTCGTGCAGGTAGCCGTGCCGGCCGCCGCCCAGCCCCGCCGTCGGGATCTGGCTGCTGATCGCCAGCACGGGGGCAGAGGCAGCCGCCGCCTCCTGGAGCGCGGCCAGCGAGGTCAGCGCGCCCGGCCCCGTCGACAGCAGCAGCGGCGCCGCCTCACCCGTGATGCGGCCGTACGCGTCCGCCGCGAACCCGGCGTTGTTCTCCACCCGCAGACCGATGTACCGCAGATCCGAGCGGCGCAGTGCGTCGAACATGCCCAGCGCGTGCTGGCCGGGCAGGCCGAAGACGGTCGTCGCGCCGAGCCCGGCCAGCGTCTCCACGACCAGGTCTCCGCCGTTGCGGCCGGGGGGAGGGTTCAGCGCGGCCTCCGTCTGGGCCGCGGTCGGGCGGAGTACCAGGTCGTGGTCGTGGGTCACTTCGAGCGCGCCTCGGCAATCTGACGGGACATGATCGTGGTCAGTTCGTACGCCGTGTGGGAGGCCGCCACCGACGTGATCTCCGCGTGGTCGTAGGCGGGGGCCACCTCGACGACGTCCGCCGAGACCAGGTTGCAGGATGCCAGCCCGCGCAGGATCTCGAGGAGTTCGCGGGAGGTCATGCCGCCGGCCTCGGGGGTGCCGGTGCCGGGCGCGTGCGCCGGGTCGAGGCAGTCGATGTCGATGGAGATGTACAGCGGGCGGTCGCCGATGCGCTGGCGCAGCTGGTCGGCGATCTCGTCGACGCCGCGCCGCATCACATCCGCCGACGTGACGATGCCGAAGCCCATCTTGGCGTCGTCGTCCAGGTCCTGCTTGCCGTACAGCGGGCCGCGCGTACCGACGTGCGACAGCGCCGACGTGTCGAGGATGCCCTCCTCCACGGCACGCCGGAAGGGAGTCCCGTGCGTGTACTCGGCGCCGAAGTACGTGTCCCAGGTGTCGAGGTGGGCGTCGAAGTGCAGCAGGGCGACGGGGCCGTGCTTCTTCGCCACCGAGCGCAGCAGCGGCAGCGCGATGGTGTGGTCGCCGCCGAGGGTCATCAGGCGGGCGCCGGTGCCGAGCAGGTCGTCGGCGGCCGCCTCGACGGTCTCCACGGCCTCGTTGATGTTGAACGGGTTGACGGCGATGTCGCCGCCGTCGGCGACCTGGGCGAGGGCGAACGGGGAGGCGTCCTGCGCCGGGTTGTAGGGGCGCAGCAGCCGGGACGCCTCGCGGATCGCGTTGCCGCCGAAGCGGGCGCCCGGCCGGTAGGAGACGCCCGAGTCGAACGGCACGCCGACCACGGCGACGTCGGCGCGGCCGACCTCGTCGAGGCGCGGCAGCCGGGCGAAGGTCGCGGGACCGGCGTACCGCGGGATGCGGGACGAGTCGACGGGGCCGCGGGGCGTCTCGTTGCTGCTCATCGGGAACTGCCTTCTTTCTCACGCTTCGTCGCGTATGTACAGCTATGTACTACTGCCATACGACTCTACTGGTGTGCCGGGACCGCCTCGGCCACGGGTTCGGGTGCTCGCCCGGCCAGTCGCTCGCGCCAGGCGGCGAGGACGGCCTCGTCGGTGGCGGGAGTTGCCAGGGAGACGATCAGGTAGGCGGCCAGCGAGGACAGCAGGCCGTAGTAGACGGGCTCGTTGGCGAGGATTCCGTACGTCGCCATCAGCACGATCACCGCGAGGCCGCCGACGGCGACCGAGGCCAGGGCGCCCTGGGCGGTGCCGCGCCTCCACAGCAGCCCGCCGAGGATCGGCACGAGCAGCCCGCCGACGAGCAGGTTGTACGCCACCGTCAGCGCCTCGACGACGTCGTTGAGCGCGATCGCCGTGCCGATCACGGCGAGGCCCATGAGGAGGATGAAGGTGCGGTTGCCCTTGACCTCGTCGTGCTCGCCGTCCGGCCGGACGATGCCCCGCAGCCGCGACCAGATGTCGTTGTTGGCGACGGTGGCGCAGGCGATGAGGGCGCCGGAGGACGTCGACATCACGGCGGCGAGCGCGGCGGCCAGCACCAGCCCGCGCACGCCGACGGGGAGTTCGTCCTTGACGATGGTGGCGAAGGCGTCGTCGGCGCTGGCCAGGTTGGGGTAGAGGACCTTGGCCGCGGTGCCGATGACGGCGCCGGCGAGGGCGTACACCAGGCAGTACGTGCCGGCGACGGTGCCGCCCCACTTGGCCGTCGTGTCGCTGCGCGCGGTGAAGACGCGCTGCCAGATGTCCTGCCCGATGAGCATGCCGAACGTATAGATCAGCACGTAGGTGAAGATCGTCTCGCCGCCGATGCCCAGCGGGTCGAAGTACTCCGTGGGCAGCTGCGCCTTCATCTCGCTGAAGCCGCCGGCCTTGACGACCGCGATGGGCAGCAGGAGCAGGAGGACGCCGATCGTCTTGACCACGAACTGCACCATGTCGGTCAGCGTGATCGACCACATGCCGCCGAGCGTGGAGTATGCGACGACGATCGAGCCGCCCAGGATGATCGCGAGGGTGCGGTTGATGTCGAAGAGGACGTCGAAGATCGTGGCGTACGCGATGGTCGATGTCACCGCGAGCATGAGGGTGTACGCCCACATGACCACGCCCGAGATCACACCGGCCCGGCCGCCGTATCTGAGATCCAGCATCTCGGAGACGGTGTAGACCTTCAGGCGGGCGATACGGGCGGAGAAGAAGATGCTCAGCGCGAGCAGGCCGAGGCCGATGGTGAACACCATCCACGCGCCGGACAGCCCGTACTGGTAGCCGAGCCCGACGCCGCCGATGGTGGACGCGCCGCCGAGGACGATCGCCGCCATGGTGCCGGAGTACATGGACGGGCCGAGGCGGCGGCCCGCGACCAGGAACTCGCTCTTCGACTTGGCGCGGCGCATGCCCCACCAGCCCATGGCCAGCATGCCGGCCAGATAGACGACGATCACGATGTAGTCGACGGCCATGGGGGGCCTCCTTCACGCGCTCTCGGTGGCGTGTCGTGCAGATGGGGTGTGCGGTGGCTGCTCGCGGGGACATCCGCCCGTACCCGCGGCCACTGGTCCGGACCGACACTAGGTGGCCGGAAAGCGACTGCGAAGTGTACGTTTCATCCATCCGGGCCGAACGGGATGGAGGGAACGCACACCATGCCGGACCCAGCGGTTCCCCCCACGCCACCCGTGCCCCTCGCCTCACTCCTGGCCCGCGAGGACCTGGCCCTGCGCCAGATCGCCGGGCCGTCCGGTCCCGGCATCGTCATCCACTGGGCGCACACCTCGGAGATGTCGGACCCGTATCCCTACCTCCTGGGCGGCGAGCTCCTGCTCACGGCGGGCGTGCACATCCCGGAGGCGGCGGGATCGGGGACGTACTTCGACGACTACGTCTCCCGGATCGTCGCGGCGGGCGGCGCGGCGCTCGGCTTCGGTGTGGCGCCCGTGCACGACACGGTGCCGCGGGCGCTGGTCGCGGCCTGCGAGGCGTACGAGCTGCCGCTCCTCGAGGTCCCGCCGCAGACCACCTTCTCCGGCGTGGCCCGCGCGGTCTGGCAGCTGATGGCCCAGGCCCGGCTCGCCGAACTGCGCCGCGTCACCGAGGCCCAGCAGAGCCTCGCCGCGGCGGCGTCCCGCCCGGACCCGGTGGCGTCGGTACTGCGACAGCTGGCCCAGCGGATCGGCGGGTGGGCGGTGCTGTACGGGCCGGAGGGGTCTCGGATCGCCGAGGCGGGCCGGGCTGCGGGGGGCGGGGTGAGCGGGGCGCTGGCGGAGCTGGCGGCGGTGGTACGTCCGGACG
>NZ_JBQQCE010000290.1:0-12233 GCF_052245645.1 Streptomyces sp. KR55
TCGGCCCGCAGCGGCACGGCCGCCCCTTCGGGACGCCAGACAAGGACGAGGCGCCCGGCAGCGAGGGCACCCCGACGACCCGGATCGACCTCGAGGGGCTCGCCGACCGGATCGTGCCGTTCCCGGTCGAGGCCGGCCGCTACTCCAACCTGCGCGCCGCGAAGGACGGTGTGCTGTGGCTGCGGCACCCCGTGCAGGGCGTCCTCGGCTCCTCCCGGGCCACCCCGGACGACCCCGACCCCAAGACCGAGCTGGAGCGCTACGACCTCGCCCAGCATCGTCTGGAGCATCTCGCCGCCGACGCCGACCACTTCGAGGTCAGCGGCGACGGCAAACGCGTCTTGCTGTGGACCGACGGCCGGCTGAAGGTCGTCCCCAGCGACCGGCGTGCCTCGAACGACGACGACAGCGACACCAACGTCACCGTCGACCTCGGCCGGGTACGGCAGATCATCGACCCGGCGGCCGAGTGGCGGCAGATGTACGAGGAGACCGGCCGCATCATGCGGGACCACTTCTGGCGGCCCGACATGAACGGCGTCGACTGGGACGGCGTCCTCGACCGCTACCGGCCGGTCCTTGAGCGCATCGCCACCCACGACGACCTCGTGGACCTGCTGTGGGAGGTTCAGGGCGAGCTCGGCACCTCCCACGCCTACGTCATGCCGAACGGCGGCTACGGCCACGGGTCCCGCCAGGGACTGCTCGGCGCGGACATCTCCCGGCACGCCGACGGCAGTTGGCGCATCGACCGGATCCTCCCCTCGGAGACCTCCGACCCCGACTCCCGCTCCCCGCTCGCCGCGCCCGGCGTCGCGGTGCGCGCCGGGGACGCCATCGTGGCCGTGGCCGGGCGTGCGGTGGATCCGGTGACCGGGCCGTCGCCGCTGCTCGTCGGTACGGCCGGCAGGCCCGTCGAGCTGACCGTCTCGCCGTCCGGCGGCGGCGAGGTGCGGCACGCGGTGGTCGTGCCGGTCGCCGACGAGGAGCCGCTGCGCTACCACGCCTGGGTCGCCGACCGGCGGGCCTACGTCCACGAGCGGTCCGGCGGCCGGCTCGGCTACCTCCACGTGCCCGACATGCAGGCGCCGGGCTGGGCGCAGATCCACCGGGACCTGCGGGTGGAGGTGGCCCGGGAAGGGCTCGTGGTGGACGTACGGGAGAACCGGGGCGGCCACACCTCCCAACTGGTCGTCGAGAAGCTGGCCCGGCGGATCGTCGGCTGGGCCGTGCCGCGTGGGATGCGGCCGTACAGCTATCCGCAGGACGCGCCGCGCGGGCCGGTGGTCGCCGTCGCCAACGAGTTCTCCGGCTCCGACGGCGACATCGTGAACGCGGCGATCAAGGCGCTCGGGCTGGGGCCGGTGGTCGGCACCCGTACCTGGGGCGGTGTCATCGGCATCGACAGCCGCTACCGGCTCGTCGACGACACGCTGATCACTCAGCCGAAGTACGCGTTCTGGCTGGAGGGTTACGAGTGGGGCGTGGAGAACCACGGCGTGGACCCGGACGTGGAGGTCGTGCAGCGACCGCAGGACTATGCGGCGGGGCGCGACGCGCAGCTGGACGAGGCGGTGCGGATAGCGCTGGCGGCGTTGGAGGAGGCGCCCGCGAAGGTACCGCCGAGTCTGCCGTGACCGTGCGCTGAGGCTGGGCGGGGGGTGGGTCGCGCAGCCCGGCGCGACGGGGGGCCTCCCCCACTCTCGGCTTCGCTCGAGCGGGGGGACCCCCATCGCCCACCCGTGCCGCCCTGGGGGTCCCCCCAGGCCCTTAAGGCACTGGGGGAGGCACGACTGCCCGCAGCTGCGGCGACGATACGATGCCCCCGTACACCGCCCAACCCCCGGAGGGAACATGGCAGGGGAACCGCAGGACGACTGTCTGTTCTGCAAGATCGTTGAGGGGCACATCCCGGCGACGATCATCCGTGAGACGGAGACCATCGTTGCGTTCCGGGACATCAACCCCCAGGCGCCCACGCACGTCCTGGTGATCCCCAAGGCCCACTACCGGGACGCCGCCACACTCGCCGCCGCCGCGCCGGAGCTCGCCGCGGACGTGCTGCGCGAGACGCAGGCGGTCGCGGACGAGGACAAGCTGGAGTCCTACCGCGTCGTGTTCAACACCGGCACCGGTGCCGGTCAGACCGTCTTCCACGCCCACGCCCATGTCCTGGGCGGCCGCGGCATGGAATGGCCCCCCGGGTAAGTCGCCGTGTCCGTACGTGAACTGGTGGTCCTCGGCACCGCCAGTCAGGTTCCCACCCGGCACCGCAACCACAACGGCTATCTGCTGCGCTGGGACGGCGAGGGCATCCTGTTCGACCCCGGCGAGGGCACCCAGCGTCAGATGCTGCGCGCCGGGGTCGCCGTCCACGACCTGAACCGGATCTGCGTCACGCACTTCCACGGCGACCACTCCCTCGGCCTCGCCGGAGTGATCCAGCGGATCAACCTCGACCAGGTGCCGCACCCGGTCACCGCGCACTACCCCCGCTCCGGACAGCGCTTCTTCACCCGGCTCCGGTACGCCACCGCCTACCGGGAGACGGTCGACCTCACCGAGGCGCCGGTGCACCGGGACGGCGATCTCGCGGTGACGTCGTCGTACACGCTTCAGGCCCGCAAGCTCTCCCACCCCGTCGAGTCCTACGGTTACCGGCTGATCGAGCCCGACGGCCGCCGTATGCTGCCCGACCGGCTCGCCGCGCACGGCATCAAGGGGCCGGACGTGGGGCGGCTCCAGCGGGAGGGAGTGCTCGCGGACGTCCGTCTGGAAGACGTGAGCGAGGTGCGCCGCGGACAGCGGTTCGCGTTCGTCATGGACACCCGGCTGTGCGACGGGGTGTACGCGCTCGCCGAGGATTGCGACATGCTCGTCATCGAGTCGACGTTCCTCGACGAGGACATCGAACTCGCCGTGGAACACGGGCACCTGACGGTGGGTCAGGCAGCGCGGGTGGCCAAGGAGTGCGGCGTACGGCACCTCGTCCTCACCCACTTCAGTCAGCGCTACTCCGAACCGGACGAGTTCGAGCGGCAGGCGCGGGCGGCCGGGTTCGAGGGGGAGCTGAGCGTGGCGCACGACCTACAGAGAGTGCCGGTTCCGAAGCGTCGGTGAAACGCCCGTACGATGCTTTGATGCCCCTCCCGAAAGCCGAACTGCACCTCCATATCGAAGGCACCCTGGAGCCCGAGCTCGCTTTCGAGCTCGCCGCACGCAACGGTGTGACCCTGCCGTACGCGGACACCGACGAGCTCCGCGAGGCGTACCGGTTCGAGGACCTCCAGTCCTTTCTGAACCTGTACTACGAGCTCATGGCCGTTCTGCGCACCGAGCGGGACTTCGAGGATCTCGCGAACGCCTACCTCGCCCGCGCCGCCGCGCAGGGGGTGCGGCACGCGGAGATCTTCTTCGACCCGCAGGCGCACATCGTGCGCGGGGTGGCGATGGGGACCGTGGTCGAGGGGCTCCGGCGGGCACTCGACCGCAGCCAGGAGACGCACGGGATCTCCACCCAGCTGATCATGTGCTTCCTGCGGGACGAGTCCGCCGAGTCGGCGATGGAGACGCTGGACGCCGCCAAGCCCTACCTGGACCGGATCACCGGTGTCGGGCTGGACTCCGCCGAGGTCGGGCATCCGCCGGTGAAATTCCGCGAGGTGTACGAGGCGGCCGCCGCCCTCGGGCTGCGGCGGGTGGCGCACGCCGGTGAGGAGGGGCCGCCGGAGTACATCATCGAGGCCCTGGACGTGCTCGGCGTCGAGCGGATCGACCACGGCCTGCGCTGCCTGGAGGACCCGGCCCTGGTCGAACGGCTCGTGCGCGACCGCGTCCCGCTGACGCTGTGCCCGCTGTCCAACGTGCGGCTGCGTGCCGTGGACGTCCTGGAGCAGCACCCGCTGCCCGCGATGCTCGACGCCGGCCTGCTGTGCACGGTCAACTCCGACGACCCCGCCTACTTCGGCGGCTACGCCGACGACAACTTCGACGCGGTGCGCCAGGCCCTCGGGCTGGACGAGGAACAGCTGCGCGAGCTGGCCCGCAACTCCTTCCTCGCCTCCTTCCTGGAGCACGACGAGGAGCGGCGGGCGCGGTATCTCGCGGAGGTCGAGGCCTACGAGTTCCGCTGATCCTTAGGGCCTGTCCGGCGGATCATGCCGCAGACGCGGGGCTTGGCACGCCCTCCCCCCACTCTCGGCTTCGCTCGAGCGGGGGACCCCCATCGCGTCGCCGCCCTCCTCCGCCTTGCAGCTGGACGCACCAAGCCCCGCTCACCTGCGCCGATGAGTCACCGTCGCTTTCCTGCGACCTGGTCCGCCGAACAAGCCCTAGTCCGTTGCGGACCCCGCTGCGGCGAATGCCTGCCGGGGGCCTGCCGTGTCGTAGGCCGAGCGGTCGGCGGGGAGGGACGGGGCGTCCACCGGGATCTCCAGCACGTCCATGACCGGTGCGGGGCGCGTCGCGCGCAGCGCCACGGCCGTCATCGGGACGGCGATCACCAGCAGCCCGGCGGCCAGGGCCAGGCCCATCGCCGGGAAACCCGCCTGTGCCGAGAGGACGCTGCCGGTCAGCGGGCCCGCCGCCGTGCCGAGCGATGACGCCGAGCCGACGAGTACCGCCCAGCGGCCGCGAGGGTCGAGCGAGGCGGCGAGGCCGATGACGTAGGAAAGGACGATCGGGTAGAGGGCGTTCCAGGCGATCTCGCCCGCCGCGAACGTCGTCAGACCGGTCGCCGAGGCGCTGACGGCGATGCAGCCCGCGATGAGGCCGGTCCCCGCGCCGATGGGCAGCGCATGTCCGAGCCGCGGCCCCAGCGCCCCGGCGCCGATCACGCCCAGCAGCCCGGCGCCCAGTCCGACCGCGAAGACGACGCCGACGGTCGCCTCCGTCAGATGCGCCTGGGTCAGACCGATCCGCCCGCTGACACCCCAGAGGGAGTTCTGGGCCATCGACCAGCAGGGCATCGCGGCGGCCAGCACGAGACCCGAGCGAAGGTGAGGGAGACGGGGCCGGTCGTGGCCGCTGCCGTGCTGCGGGGGCGGCGTCCCACGGACGGCGAGGCGGCCGGTGAGTGGCCAGACCGCCAGCGCCGTCAGGGCGATCGCGGCCAGGGGCAGGCCGTGCCCGGGGCCGAGATGGGGGACCGTCAGATAGACCGCGCCCGCCAGCGCGGAGACGCTGAGCAGTCCGAGGGTGGTGGTGCGGTGCGGCTCGCGCCGGCCGGCGATGCCGGTGGCGGCGACCGCGGTAGCCGTACCCGAGCCGAATCCGCCGATCACCGCGCCGGTGACGACGGCCCAGACGGTGGTGGTCAGGGCGGCGCCGCCGTAGCCGAGGACGGCGAGAGCGAGGCCGGCGCGGGCGAGGGTGCGGGGGCCGAGCCGGTCGACCCGGGATGCGAGCAGGAAGCCCGCCGACGCCGAACTCAACAGCAGGGCACTGCCGATCGCGCCCGCCTGGGTGGCGGAGACGGACAGTCCGGAGTCGAGTCGGCCGACGACCGTCGGCAGCAGATACGGGGCGAGGTACCCGGCCGCGAAAAGGGCGACGAGGGGCCAGGGCGTGGTGGTGCGGGGGGCGAGCACGGGCGTTCCAGGGCATGCGAAAGGAGCGGCACAAAAGGGGGGATTGGGCGACGACCGTCGACGGACAGGAACGCGCGGGCAATTTGTATCAAGCGGGGGGTGGGGCGAGGGAGGGCGGGGGGTGTGATCTGTGACACGTTCTGTTTGGGGTGGAGGAGGGCGGGTAAACATGGGCGCTCCCACCGGCTCATGCCGGTTCACGGCCCGCTGCCGCCATTGACGCCCGCTGTTCGCCTATCTAATCTCCATTCCCATACGTGTATGACGTCTGCATGGGGGAACCGCCTGTGAACCTCGCCGTTACGGACGTACGGCTGACCCCGATCCTGGTGGCCGACCCGCCCCTGCTCAACACCCAGGGCGTCCACCAGCCGTACACGCCCCGGCTGATCGTGGAGGTCGTGACGGCCGACGGGATCACCGGACTCGGTGAGACGTACGGCGACACCAAGTACCTCGAGCTGGCCCGGCCCTTCGCTGCTGAGCTGATCGGCCACCAAGTCACGGATGTGAACGCCCTGTTCACCATCGCCGACGAGGTGGCCGTCGATCAGTCCCGGGTCTCCGGCCAGGTCGACGTCGGCGGGCTGCGCGGCGTCCAGACCGCCGACAAGCTGCGGCTGTCCGTCGTCTCGGCGTTCGAGGTGGCGTGTCTGGACGCGCTGGGCAAGGCGCTCGGCCTGCCCGTGCACGCGCTGCTGGGCGGCAAGGTGCGGGACGCCGTCGAGTACAGCGCGTACCTCTTCTACAAGTGGGCCGGCCACCCCGAGGGCGTTCCCGCCGAGAAGGACGACTGGGGTGCCGCGCTCGATCCGGCCGGAGTCGTCGAGCAGGCGCGGAAGTTCAAGGAGCGGTACGGGTTCACGTCGTTCAAGCTCAAGGGGGGTGTCTTCCCGCCGGACGAGGAGATCGCCGCCGTACGCGCGCTCGCCGAGGCCTTCCCCGGGCACCCGCTGCGGCTGGATCCCAACGGCGCCTGGTCCGTTGCGACCTCGCTGAAGGTGGCGAAGGAACTGGCGGACGTCCTCGAGTACCTGGAGGACCCGGCGCTGGGCACGCCCGCGATGGCCGAGGTCGCCGCCGGGACCGACGTGCCGCTCGCCACCAACATGTGCGTGACCACGTTCGCCGAGATCAAGGAGGCGTTCACGAAGGACGCCGTTCAGGTCGTCCTCTCCGACCACCACTACTGGGGCGGGCTGCGCAACACCCAGCAACTCGCCGCCATCTGCCGCACCTTCGGGGTGGGGGTGTCGATGCACTCCAACACCCACCTCGGGATCAGCCTTGCCGCGATGACCCAGGTGGCATCCACCGTCCCCGGCCTCCACCACGCCTGCGACTCCCACTACCCCTGGCAGTCGGAGGACGTGCTCACCGAGCGACTGGTCTTCGACGGCGGCAAGGTCACCGTCTCCGACGCCCCCGGCCTCGGCGTCGAACTCGACCGTGACCGACTGGCCCTCCTGCACCGACGGTGGCTCGACGACGACGGCACGCTGCGGGACCGCGACGACGCGGCGGCGATGCGGGTCGCCGACCCGCAGTGGCGTACGCCGTCCGTCCCTCGCTGGTAGACGCATGTGACGACCTGACCCGCCCCTCCACCGGACCGTGGGCCCCTTGTCAGTGGTGTGGTGCACACTGGCCAGATCAGCACCACGTCAGGGAGCGCACCGTGACCGCGTCCACCGGAGAGGGGCCGACGCCCGTCGCACACGGATCGAACTGCCACGCCCACGTCGACCCCCTGGCCGCCGTGCGCACGCCGGACGACCCGCCCTGGGACGTCTATCTCACGGGCACGGTCTTCCTCGACATCGTCTTCACCGGGCTCGACTCCGCCCCGGTGCGCGGGACCGAGACCTGGGCGCGCGGGATGGGGTCGAGCCCCGGCGGCGTCGCCAACATGGCGACCGCGCTGGCCCGGCTCGGCCTGCGGACGTCCCTCGCGGCGGCCTTCGGCGACGACCACTACGGCGACTACTGCTGGGACGCCCTGGCCCAGGGCGAGGGCATCGACCTCACCCCGTCACGCACGGTGCGCGGCTGGCACTCCCCGGTCACCGTCTAGATGGCGTACGAGGGCGAACGCACGATGGTCTCCCACGGTCACGAACCGCCCCCCGAGGAGCCTGCTCCCGACTGCCCGCCACGTGCCCATGCCGCCGTCGCCTCGCTCACCCCCGGCAAGCGCGCCTCCTGGATCGCGCAGGCCGCGAGCCAGGGCAGCCGCATCTTCGCCGACGTCGGCTGGGACGAGACCGGCGCCTGGGACCTGGCCGGCCTCGCCGACCTCGAACATTGCGAGGCGTTCCTGCCGAACGCCGAGGAGGCGATGCGCTACACCCGCACCGCCTGCCCGCGCGCCGCCGCGCAGGCCCTCACCGAGCACGTACCGGTCGCCGTGGTCACCCTCGGCGCGGAGGGCGCCTACGCGGTGGACCGGCGCACCGGAGAGAGCGCCGAGGTCCCGGCGATCGACGTGGAGGCGCTGGACCCCACCGGCGCGGGTGACGTCTTCGTGGCCGGTTTCGTCACCGGCACCCTCGCCGGCTGGCCGCTCGCCGACCGCCTCGCCTTCGCCGGCCTCACGGCAGCCCTCTCCGTGCAGGAATTCGGGGGGTCCCTGTCCGCCCCCGGCTGGTCCGAGATCGCCGCCTGGTGGCGCCGGGTGCAGTCGTTCGACGACCAGGACCCGGCGGCGCTGCGCCGGTACGCGTTCCTGGAGGAGCTGATCCCCGCCACCGCCCGACCGTGGCCGCTGCGCCGCGCGGTCCCGACGATCGGCTTCGGCCGGTCGGTCTGACGCCGGTCGGTCCGACACCGGTGTCCCGGACCCGGTGTGCCGCACAGCGCACGGAAAAGTCCTACGGCGATGTCAGTCGTCCGGCGTACTCTGGAAACCGCCAGGCCGCCCTTGTGGCAGGCGAGTCGTATCGAGGAGGACGTGCAGGCCTTAAGCGCCGGCCCATGACTCAGACACCCACAGCTCACACCCCCGCGCAGGGGCAGGCGAGAGCACAGTTCACCGTCCCCGCCCAGCACCCCATGGTGACGGTGCTGGGGTCCGGCGACTCCCTACTGCGCGTGATCGAGAAGGCCTTCCCGGCGGCCGACATCCACGTCCGGGGCAATGAGATCAGCGCGGTCGGACCCGCGGCGGAAGTCGCACTCATCCAGCGCCTGTTCGACGAGATGATGCTGGTGCTCCGCACCGGGCAGCCGATGACGGAGGACGCAGTGGAACGCTCGATCGCCATGCTCCGGGCCAGTGAGAACGGGGAGGGACCGGAGGAGACCCCGGCCCAGGTGCTCACCCAGAACATCCTGTCCTCGCGCGGCCGCACGATCCGCCCCAAGACCCTCAACCAGAAGCGGTACGTCGACGCGATCGACAAGCACACGATCGTCTTCGGCATCGGCCCCGCCGGCACCGGCAAGACCTACCTCGCGATGGCCAAGGCGGTGCAGGCCCTGCAGTCCAAGCAGGTCAACCGCATCATCCTGACCCGCCCGGCGGTCGAGGCCGGCGAGCGCCTCGGCTTCCTGCCCGGCACCCTGTACGAGAAGATCGACCCCTATCTGCGCCCGCTCTACGACGCGCTGCACGACATGATCGACCCGGACTCCATCCCTCGCCTGATGGCCGCCGGGACGATCGAGGTCGCGCCGCTCGCCTATATGCGCGGCCGTACGCTCAACGACGCCTTCATCATCCTGGATGAGGCCCAGAACACGAGCCCCGAGCAGATGAAGATGTTCCTCACCCGCCTCGGCTTCGACTCGAAGATCGTGATCACGGGCGATGTGACGCAGGTCGACCTGCCGAACGGCACCAAGTCCGGCCTGCGCCAGGTGCAGGAGATCCTCGAGGGCGTCGAGGACGTCCACTTCTCCTGGCTGTCGTCCCACGATGTCGTCCGGCACAAGCTGGTGGGCCGTATCGTCGACGCGTACGAGAAGTACGACGACAAGCACGGCACGGAGAACGGCACGTACAAGGGCCGTGGCAAGACCGGCGCCAAGGGCTCCAAGGGGAAGTAGACCAGCACGACCATGTCGATCGACGTCAACAACGAGTCCGGAACCGAGGTCGACGAGCAGGCGATCCTCGACATCGCCCGCTACGCGCTCGCACGGATGCGCATCCACCCGCTCTCCGAGCTCTCGGTGATCGTCGTGGACGCCGACGCCATGGAGCAGCTGCACATCCAGTGGATGGACCTGCCGGGACCCACCGACGTCATGTCCTTCCCGATGGACGAGCTGCGCCCGCCGTCCAAGGACGACGACGAGCCCCCGCAGGGCCTCCTCGGCGACATCGTGCTCTGCCCCGAGGTCGCCGCGAAGCAGGGCGCCGAGGCACCGACGCAGCACACCATGGACGAGGAGCTCCAGCTGCTCACCGTCCACGGTGTGCTGCACCTGCTCGGGTACGACCATGAGGAACCCGACGAGAAGGCCGAGATGTTCGGCCTCCAGGCCGCCATCGTGGACGGCTGGCGCGGGGAGAAGGGCCTGACGGGCCCGTCCCCGGCCCCGACCGTGTCATGAGCCTCCCGCTCGTCACCGGCGCCGTCGCCCTGGTCGTCGTCGCCTGGCTCGCCGCCTGCGCGGAGGCGGGCCTCGCGCGCGTCTCCAGCTTCCGCGCCGAGGAGGCCGTACGGTCCGGGCGGCGCGGCAGCGCCAAGCTCGCCCAGGTCGCCGCCGACCCGACCCGCTACCTCAACGTGGCGCTGCTGGTCCGCGTCGCCTGCGAGATGGCCGCCGGCTCGCTCGTCACCTACGCCTGTCTGACGGAGTTCGACGCCACCTGGGAGGCCCTGGTCGTCGCGATCGGGGTGATGGTCCTGGTGTCGTACGTCGCCGTCGGTGTCTCCCCGCGCACCATCGGCCGCCAGCACCCGCTGAACACGGCGACCGCGGCGGCGTACGTCCTGGTGCCGCTGGCCAGGATCATGGGCCCGATCCCGTCCCTGCTCATCCTCATCGGCAACGCGCTCACCCCCGGCAAGGGCTTCCGCCGCGGCCCCTTCGCCTCCGAGGCGGAGCTGCGCGCCCTGGTCGACCTCGCCGAGGCGGAGTCCCTGATCGAGGACGAGGAGCGCCGCATGGTGCACTCGGTCTTCGAACTGGGCGACACCCTGGTCCGCGAGGTCATGGTCCCGCGCACCGACCTGATCGTCATCGAGCGCTACAAGACCATCCGCCAGGCCCTCACCCTGGCGCTCAGGTCCGGCTTCTCCCGCATCCCGGTCACCGGCGAGAGCGAGGACGACATCGTCGGGATCGTGTATCTGAAGGACCTGGTCCGCAAGACGCACATCAGCCGGGACGCCGAGTCCGAGCTGGTGTCGACGGCGATGCGGCCCGCGTTCTTCGTGCCGGACACCAAGAACGCCGGCGACCTGCTGCGCGAGATGCAGAAGGAGCGCAACCACGTCGCCGTCGTCATCGACGAGTACGGCGGCACGGCCGGCATCGTCACCATCGAGGACATCCTCGAGGAGATCGTCGGCGAGATCACCGACGAGTACGACCGTGAACTCCCGCCCGTGGAACCCCTCGGTAAGGACCGCTACCGGGTCACCGCCCGCCTCGACATCGGCGACCTCGGCGAGCTGTACGGGCTGGAGGCCTACGACGACGAGGACGTGGAGACCGTCGGCGGGCTGCTCGCCAAGGCCCTCGGCCGGGTGCCCATCGCCGGGGCCTCCTCCGTCGTCGAACTGCCCGACAGCCGGGAGCTGCGGCTGACCGCGGAGGCCGCGGCCGGCCGCCGGAACAAGATCGTGACCGTGCTGGTGGAGCCGGTGACCCTGGTGGATCCGCCGGAGGAGGAGACGAGGCCGGAGTGACGCCCCAGGAGCTGCGCGCGTTCTGCCTGTCCTTCAACGCCGCCGTCGAGGACTTCCCGTTCCGCCCGGAGATCTCGGTGTTCAAGGTCCTGGGCAAGCTGTTCGCCCTGACCACTCTGGACGCGCGCCCGCTCACGGTGAACCTCAAGTGCGACCCGGAGGACGCGGTCCGGCTGCGCGCCGAGCACCCCGGACTGATCGTCCCCGGCTACCACATGAACAAGCGCCACTGGAACACCGTCACCGTCGACGGCGAACTCCCGGACCGTCTGGTCCGGGAGCTCATCGAGGACTCCTACGACCTGGTCGTGGCCGGTCTGCCGCGCGCCGAGCGGCTCCGCCTCGACCGGCCCTGACCGCCTCTGGCCGCCTCTGACCGCCCCCTGACCACCGGGGACACGTTTCTTCGTATGCTCAGGGCATGACCGACAGCAACGCGCTCGACCCCGAGGACCGCAAGATCGTCACCCTGGCCCGCTCGGCCCGGGCCCGCAACGGCGTCCCCGAGGGGGCTGCCGTACGGGACGAGACGGGGCGTACGTATGTCGCCGGGACCGTCGCCCTGGACTCGCTGAAGCTCAGTGCCCTGCAGACGGCGGTGGCGATGGCGGTGGCGTCGGGGGCGGAGTCGCTGGAGGCGGCGGCGGTCGTCACCGAGGCGGAAGCCGCGTCCGCGGAGGACCGGGCGGCGGTACGGGACCTTGGGGGGCCTCAGACGCCGGTGCTGGTGGCCGGGCCTGACGGGGTTGTGCGGCTGACCGTCTCAGCGGGCTGAGGTCTCCCT
>NZ_JBQQCE010000291.1:0-12231 GCF_052245645.1 Streptomyces sp. KR55
CTGATGTTCCTGCTGGCCGAACCCCTGCGCAACGCCGGCAGGTTCACCATGGGCGACGTCCTGGCCCGCAACATACCCGGACGGGCCGTGCGTATCGCGGCCTGCGTGGTGACACTTTCGGCGACCCTGCCCTTCCTGGTCGTCCAGCTCTCCGGAGCCGGGTCGCTGCTCACCTTCATCCTGAACATCCCACACATGGCGGGCGTCAGGACGGCGTGCATCGTCATCGTCGGCACTCTGATGATCATTTATGCGGCGATCGGGGGTATGAGGGGCACCGCGCTCATTCAGATGATCAAGATCGTGCTCCTGCTCGGCACCAGCATCGTCGTCGCCGCTCTCGTGCTCAACCGCTTCGACTGGAGCCCCGGCGACATCCTCAGGGCCGCCCAACACGGCAGCGGCGCGGGCCCCGCCTACCTTCAGCAGGGCCTGCAGCTCGGCACTTCGGCCGGTGGCCGGCTGGACTTCGTCAGTCTCCAGATCACCGTCATCCTCGGTGTGGCCTGCCTGCCGCACATCACGATGCGTCTGTACTCCTCGCAGGACGTGCCGGCCGTGCGTCGCTCCATGTCGTGGGCGGTCGGCACGGTCACCACGTTCTGCCTGCTCGTGATCATCATGGGTACGGGTGCGGCGGCCCTGGTGGGATCGCGGTACATCACCGCGGCCGACCCGCACGGCAGAACGTCGGTGCTCATGCTGTCGCAGGTGCTCGGCGGGGCCCCCGACTCCGCGGGCGCGACGATCCTCTACTCGGCCGTGGCGGGCATGGTGTTCATCACCCTGCTGTCGTCGGTCGCAGGGATGACCCTGGCCGCGGCCTCGTCACTCGCCCACGACCTGTTCGCCCATGTGGTGCAGCGGGGACAAGCCGAGCCGCGTACCGAGATGACGGTGGCGGCGTGGACGAGCGTGGTCGTGGGGATCGTTGCCATCGGGCTCGCCACCATGGTGCAGAACTGGGACGCCGGCGTGTTGACCACTCTGGCCATCTGCATAGGAGCATCGGCGGTGGCACCCGCGCTCACCTACTCCCTGTTCTGGCGAGGGTTCACGCGCACCGGCCTGCTCGCCACCCTCTACGGCGGCGCGGCCTGCGCATTGCTGCTCATGGTCTTCTCCA
Organism: Streptomyces sp. KR55; assembly: GCF_052245645.1. Lineage (NCBI taxonomy): Bacteria > Bacillati > Actinomycetota > Actinomycetes > Kitasatosporales > Streptomycetaceae > Streptomyces > Streptomyces sp. KR55. The sequence goes on from NZ_JBQQCE010000291.1 coordinate 1,127, forward strand.
AGGCCGTTTCGGGCACGCCGTCCGCCGTCTTCCCGGACGCCGACTTCGCCCTGTTCCCCATGCAGTCCACCGGACTGGTCTCCATCCCGTTCGGCTACCTGGCGGGCTGGCTGGGCAGCTGTCTGGACCACCGGCGCCGTGCCGCCGAGAGCCGCGAGCACCGGCGCCTGTACGAGGAGAGCGAGGCACGGCTGCTCGCCGCAGCCGAATGACCACGGCAGCGTGGGCGGGCCGACTCCATGCGGTCTCCCGCGCCGGCCGCGGCCCGAGACGGTCAGACGGGCGTGCCGGTCAGTGGTTGTTCGGTCCACACGGTCTTGCCCTCGCGGGTGTAGCGGGTACCCCAGCGTTCGGTCATCTGGGCCACCAGGAACAGGCCGCGCCCGCCCTCGTCGGTCGTACGGGCGCGGCGCAGGTGGGGTGAGGTGTGGCTGGTGTCGCTGACCTCGCACACCAGACACCGTTCACGGATCAGCCGCAAGGTCGCCGGACCGCCGGCGTAGCGGTAGACGTTGGTGACCAGTTCGCTGGCGATCAACTCGGTGGTGAACGCCAAGTGCTCCAGACCCCATTCGCTCAGCTTGGCCGAGGTCAATGCCCGGGCCCGGGCGGCGCTGGCAGGCTCCAGCGGCAGACGCCAGGAGGCGACATCGTCCGCCGGCAGCATGCGGGTGCGGGCGATCAGCAACGCGACGTCGTCGCTGGGGCGCGCGGGCACGAGCGAGTCGACGACCGCTTGGCATGTCCGTTCCAGCGCATCCGCGGGGCGGGTGAGCGCTGCACACAGCTTCGCCAGGCCGACGTCGGCATCGATGTGACGCTCGCCGATGAGTCCGTTGGTGTACAGGCACAGCAGGCTTCCCTCGGCCAGTTCGATGTCCCGGGCCTCGAACGGCAGGCCGCCCAGGCCGAGCGGTGGGCCGGCGGGCAGGTCGAGCAGAGCCACCTGTCCATCCGGAGCGGTCACCGCGGGCGGCGGGTGACCGGCGCGGGCCACGGAGCAGCGTCCGGAGACGGGGTCGTACACGGCGTACAGGCAGGTGGCGCCGACGACCTGCTCCCCCACGGGCCGTTCGCCGACTGCTTCCTGTTCGGCCGCCAGCAGAAGGACCAGGTCGTCAAGGCGGGAAAGGACCTCGTCCGGTTCCAGGTCGAGGCTGGCGAGCGTATGGACGGCGGTGCGCAGCCGGCCCATGGTGGCGGCGGCATGGATGCCGCGTCCCACCACGTCGCCGACGACGAGGGCAACCCGGGCCCCGGACAGGGGAATGACGTCGAACCAGTCGCCGCCCAGGCCCGGGGCCGCGCTGGCCGGCAGGTACCGCAGGGCCACCTCGACGGCCGACTGGTCCGGAACCGCCCGGGGCAGAAGGCTGCTCTGCAAGGTGAACGCGGTCTGCTGCTGCTGGGTGAAGCGCCGGGCGTTGTCGATGGCAACGGCGGCGCGCGAGGCGAGTTCCTGGGCGAGGGTGAGATCGTCCGCCTCGAAGGCATCGGGGCGGCGCGAGCGCCACAGGGTCATCACGCCCAGCACCAGGCCACGCGCGGCAAGAGGTACCACGATCAGGGAGTGGGCGCTCAGGTCCGGAGCGTGGGCCCCCTGGCGGCCTTCCGCCGAGAACCAGTCGGGCGAGAGAACCGGTTCCAGGACGGGCCGTCCCTCGGCCAGGCATCCGGCCTGCGGTGTGTCGGGCCCGAACTCCACGGGCTCGCCCTGGGGGTGGGGCGGGCCGGGTTGCTGGGCGCCGACGCTGCAGGTCCCCAGTCGGACCACGGGCCCTGCCAGGGCGCGCGTCGGTTCCTCACCGCGCGTCACCGGCTGAAGCAGGTCCACCGACGCATGGTCGGCGAGGTGAGGCACCATCACCTCGGCGAGTTCCCGGGCGGTCTCGGCCACGTCGAGCGTGGTTCCGATACGGCTGCCAGCCTGGTCGAGGAGCGCGAGCCGACGCTGGGCCCGATGGCGTTCGGTGATGTCCTCGATCATCTCGGCCACACCCAGGACGCGGCCGGAGGGATCCTCCATCCGGAAGGACGACACCAACGCGACCCGCTCTCGTGCCGGATCCCACTCCAGGCGAGCGAACTGCTCGGAGTAGACCAACGGCCTTCCGGTCTCCATCACCTGGCGCACACGGTCCACCGCCTTGCGTGCGTCGTCGGGGAGCAGCATCCGGCCGGTGGGCAGCCCCCGAAAGTCTGCCGCCGGGACGCCGCTGAAGCGTTCGACGGCCCGGTTGACCCGGAGAACCCTCAGGTCAGGGCCGTGGACGACCAGGCCGATCGGGCACTGGCGGTACAACCCGTCGAGGACCGCGCGGTCCCTTTGCCACTCCAGGACATCCGCCGCGAGGGCCCCGGCAAGAAACCACTCACGGACCCGGCCATCGCGTGACAGCTCATGGGCCCTGAGCCCCATCTCCACGAGCCGCCCGTCGCGGTGCCGCAATGTGAGCACGCCGAACCAGCCGCCGGCTCTCCTGCAGCTCGCCGCGGCCCACCTTGCGGCCGGCAGATCGCGAGGATCGACAAGGGCCTCGAACGCCGGACGACCGATCACGGCTGTGTCCGGATAGCCGAGCAGTTCCTGAGCCCGCCGGTTCCATCCGACCACGACTCCCCGGTCGTCGAGCACCGCCAAGGCGGCGAGGTGCAGGGCGAACGGATCGTCGTGGCTTTCGCTGAGCTCCGTCATCCGCTTCTCCACCGCTGGACACGACCATGTACTCGGTCACCGATGTTCTGCCGCGGGTCCTGACCGCGGCCGGTGACCGGCATGACGGCGTCCGTGGCGGTGGCTCGGCGTTCCCGAATGCACGCTGACCTGCTGACCATGTAAGCCTATTGAAACCCGACGGAGGCCGCGGCCTTGCCCGCCTCGTGGCGCGGTGTGGCGGGCATGAGGGATTACGGCAGGCACGGTGGACACCGCGGGGGAGCTCAGCTGGGCCCTGGCGGCACGAAACGGCGCAGCCGGTAGCGGACGATGCCGACATGGACGTGCGCGCTGCGGGCGACTTCGCGGATATGCCGTCCCCTCTCGAGGTATCCCCGCACCGACTCCGCACGGGCGGCTTCCAGCAGCCTGACGGCGGAACGGAAGGAGCGGTGCGCCGCTGCCAGGTCCATCGGCGGGCCGAGCCCGCCGTCACCTCCAGGTCGCCGATCTCCGGCCTGGGGGCACCGACGAGGAGATCCGGCGGGTCGGCGGGGGGGGCCGGACGCCCAGGCGTGGACACGGGCCGACGCCCTTCTGCTGCGTGCCGCCGACGAACTGCGCTCTCGCTCAACCTGAGCGCCCCTTCCTCGCCGCCAAGTACGGGTTGCCCGCGACCGCCGACGGAGGATCGATCGTCTTCGTCGGTTCCGTGGCGGGGCTGCGCACGGCCACCGACTCGCCCGCCTACGACAGTTCCAAGGCAGGCTTGTTCAGTCTCACCCACCGTGTCGCTAAGGAGGGTGGTGCGCCGCGTGGGATCCGCGCCAACCTGGTCGCCCCGGGCCTGATCGACGCCCCGATGGCCGCGAGGCCTCGGCCCGGCGGGCGTCGCGTTCCACCTCGCTCGCCCGCACACCGCTCGGACGCCAGGGCGGGGCGGGGGCGGTCCCCAGGGGTCGGGGCATCGACCGGGACCGCCCCCGCCGGCTCACTTCGCCAGGGGGCCGAACTCCTTGCGGGTGTCCACCGGCTTGCCGAACAACTGCCACCGCTCGCCCTTGAACCGCATCAGCTGCATCGTCTCGATCGGGAAGGCGTCATCGGGCCCGGTGGAGAGGGCGACACCGGGCAGCAGCATGTCCACCTTGACGTCCTTGAGGTTGCGCACCGCGTCCCGCAGCCCCTCCCTGGTCGGGCACTTCATCGCGTCCAGGGCCTTGTGCAGGCTGGAGGCGGCGGCCCAGCCGTAGGCGTTGAACTGGTTGGCCGGGTCCGAGCCGGGCGCGTACTTGCTCAGCGCGTCCTTGTACGTCTTCATCTCCGCGTCGTCGGCCCACTGCGGGTCGGCGGGGTCCTTGAAGTAGGTCGCCGAGACCACACCTTGGACGTTCTTGAATCCGACGGGCTTGAGCACCGTGGCGGACGAGGACACGTTGTTCACGATGTGCAGCGGGTTCCACTTGGTGTTCTTGGCATCGGCGGCGAGGGCCTGGCTGCCGAACTTGGGCGTGGTGATGTTGAGCAGCACATCCGCCTTGGAACGGGCGAGGCTTGTCATCTGTGCCGAGACGGAGGGGTCGGTGACCTCGTAGCTCTCCTCGGCGACGACCTTGATGCCGCTGCCGGCGACGGCCTCCTTGAACCCGCCGAGCAGGTCCTTGCCGAAGTCGTCGTTCTGGTAGAGCACGGCGACCTTGGCCTTCGGCTTCTCGTCCTTGAGGTACTTGGCGTACACCCGTGCCTCGGCCACGTAGTTGGGCTGCCAGCCCGTGGTCCACGGGTGCTTGTCGTCCGTACCCCAGACGGAGGCACCCGTGGCGACGAAGGGCTGCGGCACCTTCCGCTTGTTGAGGTAGTCCCACACGGCGGCCGTGGACGGGGTGCCCAGGGTCTGGAAGACGGCGAAGACCTTCTCCTGCTCGACCAGTCTGCGGGCCTCCTCGACCGCCTTGGGCGGCTGGTAGCCGTCGTCGCGCACGGTGAACTCCACCGTGCGGCCGTCGATGCCGCCCTTGTCGTTGACGTGCTTGAAGTAGGCGCTCACGCCCTTGCTGATCGTGCCGTACGCGGAGGCCGGTCCCGACAGCGGGTAGATTCCGCCGAGCTTGATGGTCTTGTCGGTGATGCCGGTGGTCTGCTGGCCCTGGCACGCGCCGTCGGCGGCGGCGTCCTTGTCGTCCTGTCCGCGCTGGCTGTTGCAGGCGGTGGCGAGGAGCAGGGCGGCGGACGCGGCCGCGGCCGCCCGCAGAGCGGTCGTCTTGCGCATGTGATTCATTCCTTTTCCGTGCGGGGCGGTGCGCCCACGGGTTCGGCATCGGCAGGTGCGGGATCCGCGGGTGTGGGGGGCGCGGAGGGTTCGGATTCAGGCGCCTGGTCGGCGTCGGGGGTGGTGCGAGAGGGGCGACGGGCGGCGGCGCCCCGGACACGGCCCGCCAGACCGGCCAGTCCCGTCGGGGCCACGAACATCACCGCGATGATCAGCAGGCCGAACACCACACCGGGCGCCGCCTCGCTGATGTCCTGGGCCACGCTCGGCACGTACATCACGAACGCCGCCCCCAACAGCGGTCCGTACAGCGAGGCGAGCCCCCCGACCACCAGGCCGGCCAGCAACGTGATGGACAGCACGAAGCTGAACGAGTCGGGTGAGACGAAGCCGATCACCCAGGTGTACACACACCCGGCGACACCCGCGAACATCGCGCTCCACGCGAAGGCGAGGGTCTTGTGCAGCGACAGCCGCACGCCCATGACCTCCGCGGCGCTCTCGTTGTCCCGCACGGCCAGCAGTGCCCGGCCGACCCGGGACCGCAGCAGGTTGCGGGCGAGCAGCAGGGCCACCGCGGTGACGGCAAGGACCACGAAGTACGTCCACTGGTCCTCGGCCAGCCCGCTCCACGCGGGCGGCTGCAGCTTGTCCACGGTCAGGCCCATCGAGCCGCCCGTGACCGGTTCGAGCCGCTTGAGCAACGGCGGCAGGAACACCGCGAATGCCAGGGTGACCAGGGCCAGGTACAGCCCGCGCAGCCGCAGGGCGGGCACCCCGAAACCGAGGCCCAGCAGGAAACCTCCGGCGGCCGCGACCGGCAGCGTGGCCAGGTGGCCGGTGTCGTACCGGTCGAGCATGACCGCCGCCGTGTAGGCCCCCGCCGCGAAGAACGCGCCGTGCCCGAGCGAGATCTGCCCGCCGAATCCGACCAGCAGGTTCAGTCCGGCCAGCGCCACGGCGTACAGCAGCACCATGGTCAGCTGGAAGACCTGGAAGGGGGCGAAGTAGAACGGTGCGCCGACGGCGACGGCCGCCGCGAGCAGCGCGGTGACCGTGGCCCGCAGACGGCGGGCGCGGTCGGTGCCGAGTGTTGCGACGTTCGTGTTCATGCGCGCTCCACCGCCGCCCGTCCGAACAGGCCCTGAGGCCGCACCAGCAGCACCGCCAGGATGGTCACCAGGGGTACGCCCACCTTCAGATCGGCACCGATCACGCCCACGTAGGCCCCGGCCAGCGTCTCGGCGACGCCCACGAACAGGCCGCCGACGACCGCGCCGAGCGGGCTGTCGAAGCCCCCGAGGGTGGCCGCGGCGAAGGCGTAGATCAGCACCCCGCCCATCATGTTGGGCTCCAGGAACAGCACCGGGGCGACGAGCACCCCCGACACCGCGCCGACCGTCGCGGCCAGCCCCCAGCCGAGCATCAGCACCCGGCCGACCCGGATGCCCGACAGCCGGGCGGAGGCGGGGTTGGACGCGACGGCCCGCATCACCAGGCCGACGGAGGTGTGCTGGAACAGCAGGTACAGCAGGCCCATCACGACGGCCACCACCGCGATGATCCCGAGCGTCGACCAGTCCACACGCACTCCGGCCAGGTCGATGCCGCCGCCGGGGAACGGCTGCGGGAAGTCCTTCACGGTGAACGACCAGATCAGACCGGCCATCGCGTTGACGAAGATGAACAGGCCGACCGTGACGATGACCATCGTCAGTTCGGGCGCGTTCTGCACGGGACGGATGACGATCCGTTCGACCAGCATGCCGCCGGCGAACGACACCGCCAGGGTGACCGGCAGCGCCAGCCAGAACGACATCCCGGACGCCACGAGCTGCCAGGCCACATACGTGGAGATCATGGCGAGCTCACCCTGTGCGAAGTTGACGATCCCGGTGAACCGGTGGATCAGCACCAGGGCCAGCGCCAGGCTGGCATAGACGGCGCCGGAGCCGACCCCTTCCACCACTTGCTGGAGCAGTTCGGTCACGGCGCTCACCCGTCCTTTCCGGAGCGGACGGAGACACCGAGGTACACCTCGGCGACCTGCCCGTCCTCGCGGATCCGGTCGGCCGGTCCGGACAGCACCAGGCGGCCGGCCTCCAGTACGTGAGCCCGGTGCGCGACATCCAGTGCGAGCTGGGCGTTCTGCTCGACGACGATCACGGTGGTGCGTTCCTCCTCGTTCACGGCACGGACGATCTCGAACAGCTCGCGCGTGACCAGGGGCGCGAGCCCCAGCGACGGCTCGTCCAGGAGCAGCAGCGAGGGCCGCAGCATCAGCGCCCTGCCGATGGCGAGCATCTGCTGCTCGCCGCCGCTGAGACTGCCGGCGGCCTGGCGGGACCGTTGGCGCAGCTTGGGGAAGTAGCCGTAGATCCGTTCCAGGTCGGCCGCCACGGCCGCGCGCTCGGCGCGGCCCCGCCGCCATCGGCCGGTGCGCAGGTGGGCGCCGATGCGCAGGTTCTCCTCGACGGTCAGGTCGTTGAGGGTGCCCCGGCCCTCGGGCACATGCGCCACGCCGAGCCGGGCGGCCTGCTCCGGGGCACGGCCCAGCAGCTCCGTACCGTTCAAGGTCACCGAGCCGCGTCCGCGGACCATGCCGCACAGGGTCCGCAGGGTTGTTGTCTTGCCCGCTCCGTTGGGTCCGAGGATCGCGCACACTTCGCCGCGTGCGACGGTGAAGTCCAGGCCTTGGAGCACGCGGGCCTGGCCATATCCGGCGTGCAGGTCGGACACCTTCAGGAAGTCCGGCTCCGCACTCGCCCCGGCCTCGGTGGGGTCGGTGGTCGGCTCGCTCATGCCGCCACCCCCAGGTACGCCTCGATGACCGCCGGGTCGCGCTGAATCTCTTCCGGGGGGCCCTCGGCGATCTTGCGCCCGAAGTCGAGACACACCACCTTGTCGCACAGGCCCATCACGAACCCCATGTGGTGTTCGACCACCACGAGCGTCAGGTCGAAGTCCTCGCGCACCGCCCGGACCAGATCCGCGAATTGGTCGACCTCGCCGTGGCTGAGACCGTTGACGGGTTCGTCGAGCAACAACAGCCGGGGCCGTACCGCGAGCGCCCGGGCGAGTTCGACGCGTTTGAGGGTGCCGAACGGCAGCCCGGAGGCGGGGTGGTCGGCGACATCCGCCAGGCCGAGCCGCCGTAGCAAGTCGTCCGCCTGGTCACGTAGTTCTCTCTCCTCTCGCCGGACGCGGGGCAGCCGGAGCGCCGCGGCGAGGTGTCCGGTGCGCCCCCGGCTGTGGGCGCCGACCATGACGTTCTCCCGGACCGTGAGCCGCGGGAACAGTCCCAGGTTCTGGAAGGTGCGGGCGATGCCGCGCCCGGCCACGGAGTGCGGCGGGAGGGCGATGAGGTCCTCGTCCTCGAACCGCACCGTCCCCGCATCAGGGGTGCAGCGCCTGGTGAGGCAGTTGAACAAGGTGGTCTTGCCGGCTCCGTTCGGCCCGATGAGCCCCACGGCGGTGCCCGGCTCGACGGTGAAGGCGACACCGTCCAGTGCCGTGATCCCGCCGAAGCGCACGCTGATACCGTCGACCGCGAGCATGAGTGACGCCCCTTCCGAGGTGCTGGGGGGTGGGCGAGCGTCACAGTAGGTGGGGGCCTTCCGGGCGCACATTGGGTACGAGCACCCAACTTCGCGGTCGCTGACTTGTGCGCCGCGCCCAACTCCCTCGGCATGTCGCCTCCGGAGCCTGTTGACGGGACACCATGAGGGCAGCGACGATCGGCGCCATGCCTCGCGGACCCGCCCTGGGCACCCCCGCACTCTCCGACCCGCTCAGCCGGGAGCGGCACCGGATCCTGCACGCCGTCCAGGACCGGCTCGAGGAGGTGGCGGAGAGCGCCGTCGCGGTGATGCGCACGGAGATCCCCTCGTACGCGCTGCAGGACGAGCAGTTCTTCGGCGACGTACGGGACCAGGTCCTCACGCACTACCGGATGCAGCTGGCGGCGTTGGCCGGCGACCGGGACATCGCCCCCGAAGACCTGGTCTTCAGCCGCGCGGCAGCCATGCGCAGAGCCCGTGCCGGGTTCGCCCTCGAGGACTGGATCAGCGCCTTCCGGGTCGGCCGGCAGGTGTTGTGGGACGCGCTGCTGGACTGCGCGGGCACGTCCGCCGAGGCCCAGCAGGCCGCGCTGTCCCTCGTCACACCGCTGATGCGGTACGTCGACTACGCCAGCACCCATGCCGCGCAGGCCTATGTCGAGTACCAGCAGCACGTGGTCGCGGACGCCGACCGGGAGCGCCGGGACCTCCTGGACCAGCTCCTGGCGGGCGCGGCGCCGACGCGCGGTCCCCTGCTCGCCGCGGCGCAGGCCTACGGCATCGGGCCGCACTCGCCGATGATGGCGGTCGTGGCCGTGTGCGTCGGCGACACCCGCACCGGCGACCTCACCTCGGCCGAGCACGGTTACGCCACCAGCGCGTCCATCAGCGTCGCCGGGCCCTGGGCCGGCCGAACCCTGGTCGTCGTACGTCACGGCGAGGTGGTGGCCGTGCCCGTGGTCCGCACCGGCATGGACGCGGAGGACATCTGCGCCCACTTCGAGGGCGTGCAACGGCGGCTCGCGCGGGAGGGCACGATGCTCTCCATGGGCATCAGCACAGTCGCCCAGGGCGCCGGCGAACTGCCGCGCGCCTACGAGGGGGCACGGGCCGCCCTCGACCTCGTGCCGAGCGGAGGCGGGGTGGCGGCACTGCCGCGTCTGTCTCCCTTCGACTACCTGGCGCTGCGCGCCGACGACCTCGCCCGCCAGCTGGTCGATCCCCGCGTGCGTACGCTGCTGGAGGAGGACCGCAGACGTGGCGACACGCTGGCGGCCACCATACGGGCCTTCGCGGAGGCGGATCTCAACCTGCGGCTGGCCGCCGACCGGCTGCGGGTGCACCACAACACGGCGCACTACCGGTTGCGCCGGATCGAGGAACGCACCGGGCGCAATCCGCGCCGGATCGCCGACCTCCTGGAACTGCTGGTCGCCCTCGCCATCCGCGACGGGGCCGGGGAAGGTGAGGATGACCAGTGAGCGGCATCATGGAGCCGACCGGGACTCAGACGCCACGTCAGCGGCCGGACGGGCAGGCGAAGATGCGCCCGCCGGAAGTGCACGCCGAGCGGGACGGCTCCATTCGGCACGCCCTGCTGGACGCCGCGCTGGAGGTGTTCACCGAGCGCGGTTACGCCGAGGCCGGTCTCACCGAGATCGCGGCGCGCTCCGGCCTCCCCGTAGGCAGCCTCTTCCAGCACTACGGAGGAAAGCGAGGGCTGTACCTCGCCCTCTGGGAGGAGTTCCGGGAGGAGCTGGAGCGCCGGACCGCGGCCACGCTGGCCGCCGAGCGTGGCCGTGGCGTGGACGATCCCGTCGCCCTCTTCGTCGCGGGAGCCAGGGCGTACCTGGAGGGTGCCTGGGACAACCGGCGCCTCGGCATGCTCCTCGTGGAGGACGACGGCCCGGCCGGCTTCGACGCGCTGCGCCGCCAGTGGGACCGCGCGTGGGTACGGCGCAACGCCCGGCTCCTGGAGGTGGACGAGAAGCGACGTGCCGGCCGGGTTCGGGTGAGTGTGCTGACCACCGTCATCGGAGGGGCGGCGCGCGAGCTGGGCGACTGCGCGGACGAGAGGGAGGCCCGGGAGATCGTGGACGAGGTGTGCGGCATCCTCATCCACCTGTCGGCTCCGGCCGGCTGAACGCCCGGCGCCGGGCACGACACCAAGGGCGCCGCACAGACGTGCGGGTGCGGCGGGGCGGCGAGGCGGCGGATTGAGACGACGCTGCGCGGAGTGCGTATCGATTCACGACGGATGTTGCCCAAGGAGGACTGCCGATGGGAATCCCCGACGCCGAACCGCGGCATGGCCTCACGCCCGGGGGCGGTCCCGCGCAGGAAATCCGGGACTCCTTCCAGGCCGTTCTGGACGCCTTGGACGCCGCACGGACCGACCTACGCACGCTGGACCAGCAGCACCGTCGCCTCGGCGACACGGCCGAGGACAGCGCCGGCGCCGGTCACCTGCGCCGGATTCCGCAGGAAGCCGTGGTAGGACCGCTGTGGTCACGCGGCACGCGACCGGCTGCGATGACGCCACGGGAGGCGGGAAGGCTAGCCACGACGAGCGGCGGAGGGCCGACGCCCGCCGAGCCGCCGGCGGCCGTCCCGCAACGGT